>DASSYY010000384.1:0-5698 GCA_035703025.1 Gemmatimonadales bacterium
GGCAAGAGTGGGGTGCTGATCTGCGGCGGCGGCTCGCCCAAGAACTTCATGCTGCAGACGGAGCCGCAGATCCAGGAAGTCCTGGGCATCGACGAGCGCGGACACGACTACTTCCTCCAGATGACCGATGCCCGCCCGGACACCGGCGGCCTCTCGGGCGCCACGCCGGCCGAGGCGGTGAGCTGGGGCAAGATCGACCCGGACCAGCTCCCGGGCACGGTCGTGGTTTACGCCGACAACTCGATCGCGCTGCCGCTGCTCACCGCCTATGCCAAGGCCAAGCGGCCGTCCCGTCCCCTGAAGCGGCTGTTCGGCCGCCGCCAGGCGATGATGGACCGCCTGGTGCAGGAGTACCGCTCCGCGCTCGCGTTCCGGGACGAGCGGGCGGAGGAATCGCTGTCGCACATGCACCCGGGCGCCGGGGGAGCCGAGACGGTGGCGCGGCGGTGATGCCGCCGCCGACCAAGCCCGACCCGCCCACCCGAGCGTACAGCTGGTACGCGCTCGGGCTCCTCGCGCTGATCAACCTCCTCAACTACATCGACCGCAACGTCATCTTCGCCCTCTTCGAGCCGATCAAGCGCGACCTCGCGCTGACCGACTCGCAGCTCGGCTGGCTCGGCTCCGCGTACATCTTCGTGTTCTCGGTCGCGGCGCTGCCCTTCGGCGTGCTGAGCGACCTGCGCTCGCGGCGGGCGGTCATCGCGGGCGGCGTGACGGTCTGGAGCGCGTTCACCTTCCTGAGCGGCCTGGTCAACAGCTTCGGCCAGCTGTTCACCTGCCGCGCGCTGGTCGGGGTGGGCGAGGCGGCATTCGGACCGGCTTCGTCGTCGCTGGTGGCGGACTACTTCCCGCAGCGCGGCCGGGCGATCGCCATGGGCATCCTCTCGTCCGGGATCGCCCTGGGCGGGGTGCTGGGCCTGCTCCTGGGCGGCGGGCTCGAAGCGGCCTACGGCTGGCGGGTCGCCTTCATGACTGTGGGAGTGCCGGGCTTCGTCTGCGCGCTCATGGTGTCGCGGCTGGTGGATCCGACCCGTCCGCCGGCCCGACTCACGGTGCGGTCGTTTCTGCGGGATTTCGAGATCGGCGTATTGCCGCTGCTCCGTAACGTGTGGCCGCTGCTGGCCGGCGTGGTGGTAGGTGGGGTGGCGGCATGGTGGCTCGACCGGGCCTACGCCGACTCCACGGTGGACATCGCCGTGTTCAGTGGCGCGGTCGGGCTCGGGCTCGCGCTCACGTTTCTCCGCTGGGTGTTCCGGACGCCGACCGACAACGGCGACGACACCGTCTTCGGCCGCGGCATCAGCGGCGCCTTCGACGACATCGCGCGGGCGGGGCGGACGGTGCTGCACACGCCGACGCTGGTCTACATCTTTTCCGCTGGGGCGATGATCTCTTTCGGTCTCAACGGCATCGTGGGATGGGGCCCGACCTTCGTGAGCCGCGAGCTGGAGCTCAGCTCGGCGGCGGCAGCAGCGCTGCTGGGAAAGTGGGGGCTGATCGCAGGGACGGCGGGGACCATCTTCGGGGGCGTGCTCGCGGACTGGCTGCGCCCGCGGTACGAGACCGCGCGGGTGATCGTCGTCGCACTCGGCCTGCTCGTGGGCGGGCCGCTCGCGCTGTGGCTCCTCACCATCCGCGATCCGGACCTGTTCCAGGCCGTGTTCGCGGTGGCGTTCTTCTGCCTCTCGTGGTACAACGGGCCGATGACGGCGGTCATCTTCGACGTGGTGCCGCCCCGGATCAGCGCCACCGTGGCCGGCGGCTACCTGCTGTTCATCCATCTCGCCGGAGATGCCATCGCCCTGCCGCTCGTGGGGAGCCTGAGCGACCGCTTCGGGCTCGACCGGGCGGTGCTGCTGCTGCCCGCGGTGGTGATCGTCGGCGGGATCACGGTGCTGGGCGCGATGCGGACGGTGGGACGGGACATGCACCGGCAGGGGGTCGAGCGGCAAGCGGCGTAGCTGAGGGGCATGGCACCGTCGGGATGACGATGTCGCCCTGGCATGGCCGGCTTGCCTGTCTATCGATTGCTCCTGAACACCAGCTCCAGCAGCTCCTCGTACATCGCATCCGACCGCTCGGGATCATTCGACCGGATCGCCTCCGCGGCGCAGTGCCTCAAATGGTTCTGCAGCAGCGACCGGCTCACTCCGCGCAGGGCCTCCTGGACCGACGACACCTGGGTCAGAACGTCCGCGCAGTAGCGCTCTTCGTCCACCATCTTCTGCAGGCCGCGGATCTGGCCCTCGATCCGGCGGAGCCGCGTCAGCACCGCGCGCTTGATCTCCGGATCCACCGCCACGGCGTGCGTGCCGTCGCCCGGACGGGCGCAGGCGCAGGGGATCAGGGGCTCGCTCATGACCGTCCTCCCGAGGTGAAGCGGCGGAGCCGCAGGCTGTTGGAGATCACGCTCACCGAGCTCACGGCCATGGCCGCCGCGGCCATCGCCGGGGTGAGGCGGAGACCGAAACCGGGGTAGAGCACGCCGGCCGCGATCGGGATGCCGACCACGTTGTAGATGAACGCCCAGAACAGGTTCTGCCGGATCACCCGCATGGTCCGGCGGGCGAGCCGGATGGCCGTCACGACTCCCATCGGATCCCCGCGCATCAGCGTGATGGCTCCGGCTTCCATGGCGACGTCGGTTCCGGTCCCCATGGCGACCCCGACGTCCGCCTGCGCCAGCGCGGGCGCGTCGTTGAGCCCGTCGCCCACCATCGCCACCACCCGACCCCCGGACTGAAGCCGCCGGATCTCATCGAGCTTCCGCTCGGGCAGCACCTCGGCGATCACCCGGTCGATGCCGACCTCGCGAGCGACACTGGCCGCCGTCCGCCGGTCGTCGCCGGTGAGCATCACGGTCTCGAGCCCCATCGTCCGGAGCGCCTCGACCGCGGTCCGGCTGTTCGGCTTGACCGGATCCGCCACGGCGATCAGTCCCGCCAGCCGACCGTCCACCGCGACGTGCACCGGCGTGTGCCCATCGGCTGCGAACCCGGCGGCCCGGCCGCTCAGTGGCTCGGGATCGATGCCGAGCTCGCGCAGCAGAGAGGCGGCGCCCACGGCCACCCGGTGGCCGCCGACGGTGGCGAGCACGCCCCGGCCCGTGTGACTCTCGAACCCGGCGGCGGGCAGGAGCGTCGACCCGGAGCGCCGTGCCTCGGCCACGATGGCCTCGGCCAAGGGATGCTCGCTCAGATGCTCGACCGCGGCGGCGAGCGCGACGAGCCGCTGCTCGTCTGGGACCAGGCCGCGGTCGACATCCGGCGCCAGCGCGACCGCCAGCACCGCCGGATGGCCCTCGGTGATCGTGCCGGTCTTGTCGAACACGATCGTGTCGATCGCCTGGCTCCGCTCGAGCGGCTCGCCGCCCTTGATGAGCACGCCGAGCTCGGCGCCGCGGCCGGTCGAGACCATGACCGCGGTGGGGACCGCAAGCCCCATGGCGCAGGGGCAGGCAATGATCAGCACCGTCACGGCGGACACCAGCGCCTGCAGGTGGGACGGCTCCGGCCCGAAGTCGAACCAGACGACGAAGGTCACGATCGCCAGCGACAGCACGATCGGCACGAAGACCGCCGAAATGCGGTCGGCCAGGCGCTGGATGGGCGCCTTGCTGCCCTGCGCCTGCTGCACCAGCCGGATGATGCGCGACAGGACCGTGTCGCCGCCCACCCGGTTCACCCGGAAGCGGAGCGCGCCGTTCCGATTGAGCGTGGCGCCGATGACGATGTCGCCCACGCGCTTGGCGATCGGGGTCGGCTCGCCGGTGAGCATGGATTCGTCGACGTTGCTCGTTCCCTCGAGCACCTCGCCGTCGGCGGGAATGGTCTCGCCGGGACGGACGAGCACCTCGTCGCCGGTGCGGAGCGCGGCCAGCGGAATCTCCTCCTCCCGCCCGGCGCGGAGGACGCGCGCGGTCGCCGGGCGCAGCCCGATCAGGCGGCGAATGGCGCCCGACGTCCGCCCCTTGGCCCCCGCCTCGAGCAGGTTGCCGAGCAGGACGAGCGCGATGATCCAGACCACCGCCTCGTAGTACACGTGCGGCTCGACGCCACGGGCCGCGAACCAGTCGTCGAACAGCGTCACCGCCGCACTGCAGAGAAACGCCGCGCCGGTGCCCACGGCGATGAGCGTGTTCATGTCGGCGCCGTGATGCCGGAAGGCGGACCACGCGCGGGTGTAGAAGTGGCGGCCGGCCCAGCCGACCACCGGCAGGATGAGGGCCAGCTGGAGGAAGCGCGCGAAGTCGCCTCCGGCGCGGGTCATGACGCCGGGAGCCATCCCCAGCGCCATCACGGCCACGCCCGCCAGCGCGCTCACCATGAACTTCCGCCGAAGCTCGCTCACCTCGGCGGCACGGGCCTGGTCCTGCGCATCGAGCAGGCTTTCGGGCGCTTCCTCCGGCAGCGGCAGCTCCGCGCCGTACCCGGTGGCACGGATGGTTTCCACCAGCCGCTCGGGCGAGGTCACTCCGGGATCGTACGCCACCGTGGCGGCGCCGGTCATCAGGTTCACGTTAGCGGAGGCGACGCCGCTGGTCTGCTCCAGCGTGCGCTGCACTCGGCCGCTGCAGGCCGCGCAGGTCATCCCGCTCACGGGGATGGTGCAGGATTCGGTGGACGGGCTCAGGGTCTCGGTCATCATCGGCTCAGGCGTCGCTCTTCCCGACGTCGCGCTCGGCGACGATGGTGCCGCGCACCATCCCCATGCCACAGGCGAACTCGTGGCTCCCTGTTCCGGGCGTGAAGGTCACCGACGTGGTGCGATGCGCCGGCAGGAAGGTGCGAATCCCGAAGTCGGGGATCACCACTTCCTCGGTGCAGGTGTTGGTCTCGGCGCGGTGAAAATCGAGCTGGACCGGCGTGCCGGCCCGCACGCGGATCACGGCGGGCGTGTACCCGCCCTTGACCTCGACCCGAACGCGCTGCACGCCGCCGGCCCCGATGGCCGCGGCGACGCCCGCCGAGCGTCCCGCGACGAAGAAGTACCAGTTGACCCAGGCCACGGCTGCGAGGCCGAGCAGGGTGACAGCGAGCTGGATCGTCGTCATGCGGACACCGCGGCAGGGTAGCCCGCGCCGGTCACGGCCTCCGCGATGCGGGCCGGGTCGATGGCGTTCTCGTCGTAGCGCAGGTCGGCTCGGCCGATGCGGACGGAGCCGATCTCGACGCCGGGCATGGCGGCCAGGGTCCGGTTGACGGTCTGCAGGCAGTGCCCGCAGCTCATGCCTTCGATGTGGAGCGTCAGATCCCGCATGTCTTCCTCCCGGAGCGCGGCGGTCAATGACTGAACACTAAGATAGGGGGAGGGGGTATGTCAAGTGCTCGTGCGACTGGCAGTTCCGCGCCTGACGCCGCCGGCAGCAGGCTGCAACGGAGGCGGGCAGGACGCCACGAGCGCGGTGCGCAGCCGTGCCACAGCGACCGAGCGGCCGTACGAAGTGCCTGAGCTACAACAGTTTCACTCACGACGGCGGACGGCATACGACGTGCCCTTGAGGCGGGCATGTCCCCCGAGTCCACCCCTCCGTCCGGCGACCGACCCGACCCCCCACCCCGGGGCGAGCCGATGGTGCCGCTGCTGCGGGCCGAGCAGGCGCTGGGGGATCCGGACGCGCTCGTCACCTGGTACGGGGCGCTCTCCAATGCGCTCTCCAGCGATCTGCCGCACGACCTCCTCGGCCTCTGGCTCT
>DASSYY010000031.1:0-16281 GCA_035703025.1 Gemmatimonadales bacterium
CGGCATTCGAGAGTGCGAGCGAGGTCGCACGCTGCGCTCGGATGATGGCGCGCCCACGCTGGCCTTCTCCCTCCGCTGCCTCTAGCTTACGAGCATCCCCCATACAGGAGCCGACGCATCGAGCTCGAGCAACGGCTTCAGGCCGCGGTAGGCGATCACTACCGCATCCTGAAGGAGCTGGGTGGCGGTGGTATGAGCCGGGTCTTCCTCGCCGAGGAGGTCCGGCTCGGTCGACAGGTCGTCCTCAAGCTCCTGCCGCCCGAGACCGGCGCGGCGGTCAACGTGGAGCGTTTCGAGCGCGAGATCCAGCTCGCCGCCCGCCTGCAGCACCCCCACATCGTGCCGCTCCTCACCGCCGGCGCATCCGGCGACCTCCTGTACTACGTCATGCCGTTCATCTCGGGCGAGTCGCTCCGGCTGAAGCTCGCACGCGAGGGCGAGCTGCCCGTCGCCGAGGCCGTGCGCATTCTGCGCGAGGTGGTCGACGCGCTCGCCTACGCCCACCGGAACGGCGTGGTCCATCGCGACATCAAGCCGGACAACATCCTGCTCTCCGAAGGCCACGCGGTCATCACCGACTTCGGCGTCGCCAAGGCCGTGAGCGCCTCCAGCGGCGGCTCGTCGCTGACGTCGCTGGGCGTGGCGCTCGGCACGCCGGCCTACATGGCGCCGGAGCAGGCCGCGGCCGATCCGCACGTGGATCACCGCGCCGACATCTACGCCGTCGGCGCGCTGGCGTACGAGATGCTGGCCGGTCGCCCGCCGTTCACGGCCCCCACGGCGCAGGCACTGCTGGCCGCGCAGATCACGCAGGCGCCCGACCAGCTCGTCCAGCACCGCCGCACCGTGCCGCCAGGACTCAACACCGTCGTGATGCGTTGCCTGGAGAAGCGGGCCGCCGACCGGTGGCAGAGTGCCGCCGAGATGATCCCGCAGCTCGACGCGATGAGCACGCCCAGCAGTGGGACGATGCCGGTCTCGGCCCAGACCGTGATCTCGACCGGCACCGAGAAGGCCATCCGCCGCGGGCATCCGCTCCGGGTCGCGGCACTCTTTGCCGTCGCCTCGATCGTTGTGATCGCCATCGTGTGGCAGCTCGTGGGGCGGCTGGGGCTGCCGGACTGGGTGCTGTACGGCGCCGTGGCCCTCCTGCTGGTGGGGCTGCCGGTCATGCTGATGACGGGGTGGCACGAGCGCCAGCGGGCCGTGGCTCGGACCACCGGGATGTACGTGCCCGCTCATCCGGCCGGCCTCGAGGGCTGGCTCACGTGGCGGAAGGCCCTCATGGGCGGCGGCCTGGCGTTCGGCGGCCTCGCGGTCGTGGCCGGCGCGTACACGGCGATGCGGCTGCTCGGGATCGGCCCCGTGGGCACGCTGGTGGCCTCGGGCGTGCTGAAGGACCGGGAGCCTCTGGTGCTGGCGGATTTCGAGAACCGCAGCGCGGACTCGACGCTGGGGCCATCGCTGACGGAGGCGTTCCGGGTGGATCTCAGTCAGTCGCCCACGGTGCGGCTGCTCGACGCCTCGGCCATCGCCGACGCCCTGCAGCGGATGGAGCGCGCGGGCAGCGCCGCATTCCCGCCGACGCTCGCGCGGGAGCTGGCCGAGCGCGAGGGGATCAAGGGCGTCGTCGTGGGACAGATCGATCCGGTGGGGAAGGGCTATGTGCTTTCGGCCAGCCTGATCAGTGCCGGCGACGGCAAGGTGCTCACGGCCGTCCGCGAGACCGCCCAGGGCGACGGCGAGCTGCTCGGCGCGATCGACCAGCTGTCGAAGAAGTTGCGCGAGCGGGTTGGGGAGTCCCTGGTGTCGATCCGCGAGAATGCGCCGCTCGAGCAGGTCACGACCGCGTCGCTGGTGGCGCTCAAGAAGTACACTGAGGCGCTCCGGCTCGAGGAAGAGGGCCAGCCCGAAGCGGCGATTCCGCTGCTGCAGGAGGCCGTGGCCATCGATACCGGATTCGCCATGGCCTACCGGAAGCTGGCCGTGGTCTACGGCAACCTCGGCGGGAACGAAGCCGGGCAGGTGGCAGCCGCCACGCGCGCTTTCTCGCACCGCGACCGACTGCCCGAGCTCGAGGGCGACCTGACGGCCGGCTACTACCACCAGTTCGTCGACTACGATCCCGCCAAGGCGGCGGCGGCGTATCGGGCGGCGCTCAACGTCAACGGGGACAACCTGGTCGCGCTCAACAATCTGGCGGTGACGCTGCTGGGGAGCCGGAAGTGGGCCGAGGCCGAGAGCCTTGCGCTCCGGGCGTCGCGGCTCGCGCGAAACGCGTCGTTCTTCGAGAACTCAATCCAGGCGCAAGTCGCGCAGGGCCACCTCGAGGATGCGGCGAAAACCCTAGCGCGCTATGCCGAAAAGGCCCCCGGGAGCCCGTTCATGCTCGATCAGCGTGCGCGGCTGGCGTTGGCGCAGGGGGACTACGCCGCCGGCACCCGCATGCTGCTGCAGCTCCGTGACACCCAGCGCGCGAGCCTGGGCTGGCAGGTCCGCACCAACAATTTCCTGGCGCTGGTGAGCCGCGCGACGGGAAAGCTGGGCGACTCGGAACGCTACTTTCACGAGTTCATGGCCGCGAGCGATGGCCGTGGCGATCCGGGGGGCTACCTGTCCGGCGCCGCGCAGCTCGCGCTGCTCCAGCTCGATTTTCGAGGACGGCCCGATTCCGGTGCGGCGGTGCTCTCCGCCGCGCTCGCCAAGCATCCGCTCGACAGCATCGCCGCGCTGGACCGCCCCTATTGGCTGCTGGTCCTCACCTACGCGAAGCTGGGCCGGCCCGAGGTCGCGCGCCGTCTGGTTCGCGAGGCCGAGGCGGCGGTGCCGGAGCCGATCCGCCGGGGTGAAGCTCGCCGCTGGTTCGCCGCGGGCGCGCTGGCCGAAGCGGAGGGGCATCCGGCCGAGGCGGTCTCGGCGTACCGCAAGTGGTACGAGGACGCCGGTGAGTGTACTGCCTGTGGGTTGTTCGACCTGGCGCGCCTGGCGGATCGCGCGGGCCAGGCAGACTCGGCGATCGCGCTCTACGAGCGGGCCTTCGTCGCGCCCGGCATGAGCCGAATAATGCTCGATGCCTTCCAGCTCGCGCCGGCACTCAAGCGGTCCGGCGAGCTCTACGAGGCCAAGGGCGACCGTGCCAAGGCCGCCGATCGCTATCGCCGCTTCGTCGAGCTCTGGAAGGACGCCGATCCCGAGCTGCAGCCCGGTGTCCGCGAGGTCCGCGCGCGGCTGGCACGCCTGGCCACGGAGACGCCCAGCTGAGCTCGCCGCGCTCTCCGCTCGACGATCGCGCGCTGTTCGCCCGCCTCGTCGGGTTCGACACCACCAGCAGCGAGAGCAACCTCCCCCTCGCCGACTTCCTCGCCGACTACCTCGACCGCCCCGGCGTTCGGATCAGCCGGAACGCCTCCGCCGACGGCACCAAGGCCAACTTGGTCGTGGAGGCCGGACCCGAGACCGACGACCGCGGGGGACTCGTGCTCTCCGGCCACACCGACGTCGTGCCGGCCAGGGAGCGCGAGTGGCGCTCGGACCCCTTCGTCCTGACCGAGGCCGGCGATCGGTACCTGGGCCGCGGCACGGCCGACATGAAGGGATTTCTGGCGCTGGCGGTCAATCGCCTCGCGGCCGCCGACGTGTCCGCGCTCAGGCGGCCCCTCGTGCTGCTGTTCACGTATGACGAGGAGGTCGGCACGCTCGGCGCGCGTCGGTTCACCGAGACCTTTCCCGCCATCGGGCGGCTGCCCCGCGACGTCGTGATCGGCGAGCCGACCGGGCTCCGCGTCGTCCGCGCGCACAAGGGCATGGTGCGCCTGCTGCTCCGGTTTACCGGCCGGGCCGCGCACTCGGGCTACCCCCACCTCGGCCGGAGCGCGATCGAGCCCGCCGCCCGCGCCATCGTCGCCCTGTCGGTGCTGCGCCGCGAGCTGGAGGCCGAGCGGCCGCCCCACGGCGAGGTGTTCCCGGAGGTGCCGTTCGTCGCCCTCAACGTCGGCACCGTGGCCGGCGGCAGCGCCGCGAACGTGATTCCCGACCGCTGCGACGTGCACCTCGGCATCCGCGTGCTCCCCGGCATGACGGTGGACGAGATCGCCGCGCGCATCCGCGCGGCGGTGGCAGGCGCGGTGGACGAGCCGTTCGCGCTCGAGCCGCTGAGCGAGAGTCCGGCCATGCTGCTCGATGCGGGCGCGCCCATCCATCGGACCGCATGCGAGGCCGTCGGCCAGGCGGGGTCGCACAGCGTCATGTTCGCGAGCGACGCGGGCTGGCTCCAGCGGGCCGGATTCGAGAGCGTGCTGTTCGGACCGGGCAGCATCGAGGTCGCCCATCAGCCCAACGAATGCGTGCCGATCGAGGAGTTCCGGCGCGCGGGCGACGTGCTCGACGGCCTGGTCCGGGGGCGGTGCGGGTCGCCATGAGCTGGGTGCTCGAGGCCGACCTCACCTGGACCGGCGCCGGGTTCGAGCCCGGGATCCGGATCGTCGTCGCGGCCGACGGGAGGATCGAGACGGTCGTGGCGGCCAACCGCGGGGCAGCTCACGGCGGCGGCGAGGAGCGGGTAACGCGTCTCACCGGCATCGCGCTCCTGCCCGGCTTCATCGACGCGCATTCCCACGCGTTCCAGCGCGGGCTCCGCGGACAGGGCGAGGCCTTCCCCGCGGGGGCGGGCAGCTTCTGGACCTGGCGCGAGGCGATGTACGCGCTGGTGGACTCGCTCGATCGCACCTCCCTGCGCCGGATCTCGGCCCGGGCCTTCGAGGAGATGCGGGACGCCGGCATCACCACCGTCGGAGAGTTCCACTACATCCACCACGAGCGCCCGGGTGACTTCGCGCTCGATGAGGCGATCCTCGAGGCCGCGGCCGACGCCGGAATCAGGCTCGTGCTGCTCTACTCCTATTACGCCACGGGCGCCCCGGGCCGCCCGCTCGCGGGCGGGCAGCGGCGGTTCGCGACGCCTCGAGTGGACGAGTTCTGGCGTCAGCTGGACCGGCTCGCAGCCCGGCTCGACCCGGCCTCGCAGACGATGGGAGTGGCGCCGCACAGCATTCGTGCCGTCGGCCCCGACGAGATCCGGGAGCTTCACCGCGAAGCCGCGCGGCGCGGTCTTCCGGTCCATCTGCACGTCGAGGAGCAGCGGCGGGAGATCGAGGAGGCGCTGGCCGCCTACGGGCGGACACCGATGGCGGCCATCCTCGACGCCGTGGAAGACGCGCCGTTCACCGCCGTCCACTGTACCCATACCGAGGCCGCGGACATGGAGCGGTTCCTGGCCGCGGGCGGCACGGCCTGCCTCTGCCCGCTGACCGAGGGCAATCTGGGTGACGGCATTCCGACGCTCGACCAGGCGCATGCCGCCGGGGGCCGATTCGCGATCGGGACCGACAGCAACAACCGATTGGCGATGCTGGAGGAGATGCGCTGGCTGGAGTACGGCCAGCGGTTGCGGGGCGAGCTGCGCGGTGCCTTGCCCGACGCGAGGGGGGAGGTCGCGCCGTCCCTGCTCGCGGCGGCGACGACCGGTGGGGCGCGGGCGCTCGCCCTGCCGGCGGGGCGGATCGCTCCGGGCTGCTGGGCCGATCTGGTCGCGGTCGATCTCGGCGCGCCGGCGCTGGCGGAGGTGCCGGCCGAGCGGCTGCTGGCGGCACTGGTGTTCGGGGCAGGGAACGAGGCGATCGCAGGGACGTACGTGGGAGGGCGCTGGCGGGCGTCAGCGGCGCCGCCGCCGGCCCGAGCGACGCGAGGGACTTAGGCGGCCGCGAGTATCTCACCATTGCGAACCCCATGCCCGAGCTACCCGACATCGCCGTCTATCTCGACTGCCTGGCGCCGCGCGTGCTCGGCCAGGTGCTCGAGCGTTTCACCGTGCGGAACCCGTTCGTGCTGCGGTCGGTCAGCCCCTCGCCGGCGGAGATCGCCGGCAGCCGGGTGGAGGGCCTGCGGCGCATGGGAAAGCGGATCGTGTTCGCCCTGGAGGGTGAGCGATTCGTCGTCGTCCACCTGATGATCGCCGGCCGGCTGCGGTGGGTGGCCGGGGGCGGCAAGGCCCCCGGGAGGATCGCGCTCGCGTCCTTCGACTTTCCTACGGGTACTCTGGTGCTCACCGAGGCCGGGACCACCCGGCGCGCTTCGATCCACCTCGTCGCCGGGGAAGCGGGCCTCGAGCCGTTCGCTCGGGGAGGTCTCGAGGTCCTGGACGCCGGGCGCGACGCGTTCGCCGCCCGCCTCGTGAGCGAGAACCACACGCTCAAGCGGGCCCTCACCGATCCGCGCCTGTTCAGCGGCATCGGGAACGCGTACTCCGACGAGATTCTCCACCGCGCGCGCCTCTCGCCGCTCACCCTGACCCGCAAGCTCGCGCCCGAGGAGATCGACCGGCTCTACCAGGCCACACGCGAGACCCTGGAAGACTGGACCCGCCGACTGCGCGCCGAAGTGGGCGACGGGTTCCCCGACAAGGTCACCGCCTTTCGCGAGGGCATGGCGGTGCACGGGCGATATGGGCAGCCGTGTCCGGTGTGCGGCACCAAGGTGCAGCGGATCCGTTACGCCGCCAACGAGACCAACTACTGCGCCCGCTGCCAGACCAACGGCCGGCTCCTTGCCGACCGCGCGATGTCCCGGCTCCTGCACGACGACTGGCCCCGCTCGATCGACGAGCTGGAGTAGCTCACGACCTCCGGAGCGCACATGCACTCGCGCAGCACCGGGTCCGCGCCCGCCAGGCCCACGGCCATCCGCTGGCGTATCTGCGCCCTGATGATGGTGGTGAGCTTCGTCGCGTACCTCCTGCGTACCAACATGTCGGTGGCCGGCGTGCCGATGTCGGCCGACCTCGGCCTGTCCCACGTGCAGCTCGGGGTGGTGCTCGCCGGGTTCGCCTGGGGGTACGCCATCTTCCAGTTTCCGGGCGGCGTGGTCGGAGACGTGGTCGGGGCGCGCCGCGCGCTGACCGGTATCGCGGTGCTCTGGGGCGTGCTCAATCTGCTGGTGGCGTTCATTCCGGCCGGCGGTGCGGCCGGCTCGGCCGCGGTGCTGGTGCTCGCCCTCGCGACCCTGCGATTCCTGATGGGCGCGGCCCAGGCGCCCCTGTTTCCGATCATCGGGGGCGGTACCACCGGCAGCTGGTTTCCGGTCTCGGGCTGGGCGTTCCCGAACTCGCTGCAGAACTTCGGGGCGACCTTCGGCGCCGCGGCCGCCGGCCCGCTGATCGCGTGGCTCATGGAGCGCTTCGGCTGGCGCGCCTCGTTCCTGCTCACGGCGCCGGCGGGACTGCTGTGCGCGGCCGCGTGGTGGTGGTACGTCCGCGACCGGCCGGCCGACCACCCGGGCGTCAACGTCGAGGAGCGCCGACTGATCGAGGCCGGCCGCTCCGAGGCGGACCTGGCCCGGGTGGAGCCCGGCGCGTGGCGACTGGTGATCCGGGACCGTCAGGTCCAGCTCCTCACGGCCGGGTACTTCTGCGTCAACTATCTCTTCTACTTCTTCTTCAACTGGCTGTTCGTGTACCTGATCGAGAATCGCGGATTCAAGCTGCTGGAAGGCGGGTGGTATGCCTCGCTTCCCTGGATGGCCGGAGCGGTCGGAGCGGTCTGCGGGGGGTGGCTGTGCGACCGGCTCTGGAAGCGAATCGGCGCGCGACGGAGCTGCCGTTTCCTGGGTGCAGCCAGCGTGGCGGCCGCCGCGTTCCTGCTCCTCGCGGCCGGGTGGGCGCCCGATCCGCTGGTTGCGGTGGCGCTGCTCTCGGTCTGCCTCGCGGCTGAGCAGTTCAGCGACGCGATCTATTGGGCCGCGGCCATCGCCGTGGCGGGCCGGCGCGCTTCGGCCGCGTGCGGGCTCATGAACACCGGCGGGAACCTCTCGGGCGGGGTGGTGGCGCTGGTCGTGCCGCTCGTGGTCGATCGGTTCGGCTGGCCGGCGGCGCTGGCGACGGGCTCCGCGTTCGCGCTGATCGCGGCCGGGCTCTGGCTGGTCACGTCGCCCGACGTGAGAATGGCGGACCCACTCGAGACGGCGGAGGCGGCGGCCGCCTAGCGATGCTTACGTGCGGAGCACCCGCCCCACCATCTCCTGCGCCTCGGCCACCAGGCGGGTCAGGTGCCCGGCATCCCGAAAGCTCTCCGCGTACAGCTTGTAGACGTTCTCAGTCCCGCTCGGTCGGGCGGCAAACCAGCCCTCCGCGGTCGTCACCTTGAGGCCACCGATCGGGGCGCCGTTCCCGGGCGCCCGGGTGAGCTTCGCCGTAATCATGTCCCCCGCGAGCGCCGTCGCCGTGATGCTCTCGGGAGTGAGCCGCCTGAAGCCGGCCTTCTCGGCCGGACTGCACGGGGTATCGATACGGGTGTAGAGCGGGGCGCCCAGGCGCGCGGTGAGCTCCGCGTAGTGGACCCCGGGGTCCCGCCCGGTCACCGCCGTGATCTCGGCCGCGAGCAGGCCGAGCAGCAGGCCATCCTTGTCGGTCGTCCACACGCCGCCCGTGCGCGCGAGGAAGCTCGCTCCCGCGCTCTCCTCGCCGCCGAAGCAGCAGCTCCCGTCGTAGAGCCCCGGTGCGAACCACTTGAAGCCGACCGGCACCTCGAGCAGGTCCCGGCCGAGATCCGCCACCACGCGGTCGATCAGGGCGCTCGATACCAGCGTCTTCCCCACCCGAGCCGCGCGGCTCCAGTCCGGCCGGTGGGTGAGCAGGTAGTGGATCGCCACCGCGAGGTAATGGTTGGGATTGAGCAGACCCGCGCCGGGCGTCACGATGCCATGGCGGTCTGCGTCGGGGTCGTTGCCCCACGCCACCGCGTAGCGGTCCTTGAGCTGCACCAGCCCCGCCATGGCCCACGGGCTCGAGCAATCCATCCGGATCTTCCCGTCGTGGTCGACGGACATGAAGCCGAAGGCGGGGTCGAGCGCCGGATTCACTACGGTCAGGTCGAGGCCGTAGCGCTCGGCGATGCGCGGCCAGTATGCCAGCGACGCCCCGCCCAGCGGATCGACGCCCAGATGGAGGCCCGCCGCCCGCACCGCCTCCAGGTCGAGCGCGTCCGCCAGGGCCGCGACGTACGGCTCGACCAGGTCCTCCTCGTGCGTGGTCGCGGCCGCCCGCGCGCGCGCGAGGCTCACCCGCCGGACCCCGGCATTCCCCGCGGCGAGAAGCGCGTTGGCCCGATCCTGAATCCACGTCGTGACGTCGGTGTCGGCGGGGCCGCCGTCGGGCGGGTTGTACTTGAACCCGCCGTCGGCCGGCGGATTGTGCGACGGAGTGATGACGATGCCGTCCGCGAGGCCGGACCCGCGGCCAGCGTTGTGCGCGAGGATCGCCCGGGACACCGCCGGGGTCGGGGTGAAGCCGTCGTCACGCTCGATGACGACGGTGACACCGTTGGCGGCCAGGACCTCGAGGGCGGTCCGCTCGGCGGGGCGCGACACGGCGTGGGTGTCCTTGCCCAGGATCAGCGGCCCGTCGATGCCCTTGCCCCGACGGTACTCGGCGATCGCCTGGCTGATTGCGAGGATGTGCTGCTCCGTGAACGTGCTCTCGAGCGGGGTGCCCCGGTGGCCGCTGGTGCCGAAGCTCACCCGCTGCAGCGGGTTCTCGGGGTCCGGACAGCCGTCGTAGTAGAGGCGCTCGAGCCGCTCGACGTCGACGAGCAGCTCGGGCGGTGCGGGATGTCCTGCGAGTGGGTGCGGAGCCATCACGGCCTCGGGCGGTGAGGGAACGTCCGCGAAACATGGACCGGACGGAGAGCGACGACAACGGTCCGTCGGCGCCGCGCGGCGGCGGGAACTGGCGCCCGCGCGACCGGTATCGCATCTTGGCGCATCAGCTCCGGCAGGGACGCCGACGACGAGGCTCCTCCCATGACATCTCCGAGCGGCATCACGGCCGCCCCACCGACGCGGAAGCCGACGGACGACGAGTTGGACGTCTACGGCCTGACGCACCCCGGGAAGCTCCGAAAGACCAACCAGGATCATTTCCTCATCTGCTCGCTCAAGAAGCAGATGCTCGTGCACCTCACGAGCCTCTCCGGCCTCGAGGAGATGCCCGTGCTGGCCGAGCGGCTGGCGTTTCTCGCGGCCGTCGCGGACGGCGTCGGCGGGAGCGCCGGCGGCGAGACGGCGAGCCGGGTGGCGGTGAACGCCGTGACTCGCTACATCGCGGAGAGCATGCAGTGCTACTATGCCTCGCACGGCGAGAGCGACGACATCTTCCTCGCCTCGCTCCAGGACGCCGCGGCCCGCTGTCACGAGGAGCTCCTCACACTCGGCCGCGATCAGCCCGACCTCGAGGGCCTGGCCACGACCCTGACGCTCTGGCTGGGCGTGTGGCCGCGCGCCTATCTGCTCCAGGTCGGCGACAGCCGCTGCTACCTGCTGCGCCATGGCGAGCTCACGCAGCTCTCGCGCGACCAGACGATGGCCCAGGAGCTCGTGGACGCGGGCGTCCTCGCCCGGGCGGAGGCCAGCCGGACCCGCTGGGCCCACACGCTCTCCAGCGCGATCGGCGGACGGCAGGCGGCGCCGACCGTCACCCGCCTGGACCAGGAGTGGGGCAACGTGGGGCTGCTCTGCAGCGACGGCCTGACGCGGCACGTGTCGGACCAGCGGATCGGGGATCGGCTCCGGGCCATGACTTCGGCCCGCCAGGTCTGTGAGGACCTGCTGCAGGATGCCCTCGATGGCGGCGGGGAGGACAACATCACCATCCTCGTGGGGCGGACCGTGCGGAAGCACGCCGAAGACTGACCCGGGGCCGTTGACCCAACCTGCGCTGCCAACTAAACTTCCCGGCTGCCCAGGAGAGGACTCATGTTCGCATTCTTGCTCACGCTGCTCATTCTCGACGCGCTGCTCCTGTCGGTGGTCGTGCTGCTCCAGGCGGGGCAGGGCGGCGGCCTAGCCTCGCTGGGCGGCGCCACCACCGACACGGTGCTCGGCGGACGCCAGGCGGTCACCCTGTTGACCAAGGCCACCTGGTGGTGCGGCGGGATTTTCCTCGTGCTCGCGCTGGTGCTGTCGCTCGTGCCGCGCGGCGGCGACTCGAACGCGCTGCAGGAGCGACTCCGGTCGGCCACCCCGCCGACGGCGCCGAGCGCGCCGCTGCCGCTGGGCGGGACGCCCGTGACGCCGGCGCCGCAAGGGCAGACGGGCACGACGCCCGGCACCGCGCCCGCCACGGGCACAGCGCCCGCCACCGGAGCCGCGCCGGCCGCCGGTAAGCCGGCCACGTCCGCACCGGCTCCTTCGTCGGGAGCGCCCGCTCCCTCCCAGCCGAAGAAGTGACGGCGAGCGACGGCGGGGTGACCGGATGACCGATCGCCCCGCTTTCGTTTTGCTCGAGGACGGCGCCTGGTTCCCCGGAACCACGGTGCGGCCGATCGATCCCGCCTTTGGCGAAGTGGTCTTCACCACCAATCTCACCGGCTACCAGGAGACGTTCACCGACCCGAGCTATCTCGGCCAGATCGTCGTCATGACGGCGCCGATGATCGGCAACTACGGCGTGAACCTCGAGGACATGGAGTCGGCCCGACCCCAGGTGACCGGCGTGGTCGTGCGCGAGCTCAGCCGCCACCCGTCCAACTGGCGCGCGACGCAGAGCCTGGACGGTTGGTTGGAAGAGGCCGGCGTGCCGGTGCTGGAAGGGATCGACACCCGCCGGTTGACCCGCCACCTGCGGGAGCGGGGGGCGATGCGGGGTGTCGTGGCCGAGGGACGCCAGCCCAGCCGCGACCTGACGGCGCGCCTGCTGGCGTCGCCGTCGATGGAGGGGCTCGACCTGGCGTCGCGGGCCACGGTTCGCGAGGGCTACACCGAGGGCGAGGGTCCGCACGTCGTGGCGTACGACTACGGCATGAAGCGGAACATCGTGCGCATGCTGGTGCGGGCCGGCTGTCGCGTCTCGGTGGTGCCCGCCGAGACGTCGGCCGCTGAGGTGCGGGCGCTAAACCCTGACGGGCTCTTCCTTTCCAACGGCCCAGGCGATCCCGCCGCCGTCGACTACGCGCTCACCACCATTCGTGATCTCGCCGGCAGCGGGCTGCCGACCTTCGGGATCTGCCTCGGCCATCAGCTGGTGGGCCTGGCCTTCGGCGGATCGACGGCCAAGATGCCCTACGGGCACCGCGGCGGGAATCACCCGGTCCGCGATCTGCGCACGAACCACGTGCTGATCACCACGCAAAACCATGGGTTTGCGGTAGTTGGTGATGCCGACGGTGTGCCCGGCGCGCCCGCGCTCGAGGTCACGCACCTCAACCTGAACGACGGCACCATCGAGGGCGTGCGGCATCGCGAGTTGCCGCTGTTCGCGGTGCAATATCACCCCGAGGCCGCCCCCGGACCGCACGACGCCTTCCCCCACTTCGCCGAATTCCTGGCCTCGATCCGGCATGCCCACGGGGCTGGGAACGCCAACCCCTTGACAGACAACACTTAAGCTCCTAGAATCGGCATTAGGAGGCCTGCTCGCTCCGCTGCCAGCAAACCGTCTGGGGGACGCATGACCAAGGCCGATCTCGTCGAACAGGTGACCGCCTCGATTGCCAAGACCGCGGGTCCCATGATCTCCAAGAAGGACTGCGCCCGGGTCGTGGACGCATTCCTCGAGGCGGTCAAGGACGCCCTCAAGGACCAGCACAACATCGAGGTCCGAGGTTTCGGGACCTTCAAGATTCGGCGCCGCAAGACGCGGATGGCGCGGAATCCCCGCACGGGAGATCCGGTCGAGGTCGCCGCCCGACCCGTCCCGGTGTTCAAGCCCAGCAAGGAGTTGCGGGCGCTGGTGGCCGACGAGGGTCAGCCGGAGGCGGAGCCCATCACCGGCATGTGATCGGCCGATCCCGCACGGGATCGGGTTGGGCTCGGGGTCGCTCCGCACATCCGTCGCGGGGCGGCCCCGTTTCGTTGTACCTTCCAGTCATGGCCGCCATCGCTCCTGCCAGTGTCACCGTCCGTGTGCTCCTCTTCGCCAGCTACGCGGAGAGCCTGGGCGCCGACAGCCTGGACCTGACACTTTCGTCGCCCGCTACCGTGGGCGGGGTGGTCGAGCGGCTCCGTGCGCTCCCCGGCGGCCGGCTCCTGCCGCCCAAGCCCCTGTGCGCGCGCAACCTGGCCCACGCAGACGCGGCGGAGCCGGTGACCGACGGGGACGAGATCGCCGTCCTGCCGCCCCTGGCGGGGGGGTGAGCATGTCGTACCTCACCGCGGGCCCGATCGATGTCGCGGCGCTCCACAGCGCCGTGCACGCGCCCGACCGCGGGGGCGTGGCCGCGTTCGTGGGCCTGGTCCGCGACCACCATCAGGGCCGCGCGGTGCTGCGGCTCGAATACTCCGCCTATGGGCCCATGGCGGAGGCGGAGTGCGCCCGCATCGTGGCCGAGGCGGAGGCGCGATGGCGGGTGGCGATCGCGCTCCAGCATCGCCTCGGCGCGCTCGCGATCGGCGACGCCGCGGTGGCGGTCGTTGCCGCGTCGGCGCACCGCGACGACGCATTCGCCGCCTGCCGGCACGTGATCGAGGAAGTGAAGCGCCGGGTGCCCGTCTGGAAGCGCGAGTACTACGCCGACGGCACTGTCGCGTGGGTGGATCCGACCGCCGCGATGCAGCATGCCTGAGCGGCCCGTGGACGCGCTGGGACGCCCGCTCCGAAATCTCCGGATCTCGGTGACCGACCGCTGCAACATGCGGTGCCGATACTGCATGCCGGAACAGGAGTATGTCTGGCTGCCGCGGGCGTCGATTCTTGCGTTCGAGGAGCTGGACCGCCTCGCCGGCATCTTCGCCGGGCTGGGCGTGCACAAGATTCGCCTGACCGGTGGCGAGCCGCTTCTCCGCCACGATCTGCCCGCCCTGGTCGCTCGGCTGGCCGGGCACGACGGCATCGACGACCTGGCCCTCACCACCAACGGCATCCTGCTCGCCCGGGAGGCGCAGGCGCTCAGGGACGCGGGCCTCCGCCGGGTGACCGTGAGCCTGGACACGCTCCGCCCCGAGCGGATGCTGGCCTTCGCGCGGAGCGCGCGCCACGCCGACGTGCTGGCGGGCATCGCGGCCGCGTCCACCGCCGGGTTCGACGCGGTCAAGCTCAACGCGGTCGTGATCCGCGGCTACAACGATGACGAAGTGCCCGCGCTGCTCGAGTTCGCGCGCGAGCGGGGGCTCGAGATCCGATTCATCGAGTACATGGACGTGGGCGGGGCAACGCAGTGGGACCTCGAGCGGGTGGTCTCGCAGCGCGAGATCCTCGAAACCCTCGGGCGGCGGTACGGGCCGGTGACGGCCCTGCGCGAGGACGACTGGGCGCCGGCCGAGCGGTTCCGCCTCGCGGACGGCACGATGTTCGGCGTCATCGCCTCGACCACCGCGCCGTTCTGCCGCACCTGCGACCGCGCCCGCCTGACCGCCGACGGCACCTTCCTCCTGTGCCTCTATGGCGAGCGCGGCCTCGACCTCCGCGAGCTGCTCCGGTCGGGGGCGTCGGACGAGACGATCGCGGAGCGCATCAGCGAGACGTGGGCGTCCCGGACCGACCGCGGGGCAGAGGAGCGGGCCGGGCTCGCCGACCGCGGGGTGCTGCACCAGCTCGACAGCCTCCGCGCCGATCCCCGGCGCGAGATGCACACGCGCGGGGGCTGATGGCGCTCCACGTCGCGCTCATCCAACCGCAGATTCCGCCGAACACGGGCAACATCGCCCGCCTCTGTGCGGCAACCGACTCGCCGCTCCACCTCATCGGTCCCCTGGGCTTCTCGCTCGACGCGCGCGAGGTCAAGCGCGCCGGACTCGACTACTGGGACAAGACCGACCTCTGGCTGCACCAGGACTGGTACGCGTTCCGGGACGCCATCAGCCGCGATCGCTGCCTCTATTTCTCCGCCAACGCCGAGAACGACTATCGCCGGGCGCCGTTCCGGGACCGCCAGGTGCTGGTGTTCGGCAGCGAGACCGAGGGCATGCCGGTGCGGATCCTGGAGAAGCACCCGGAGCGCTGCTTTCGCATCCCGATGCCGGGGGATGTTCGAAGTCTCAACCTGGCCAACGCCGTCAGCGTGGTGCTGTACGAGGGACTCCGCCAGCTGGGGCTGGCGATTCCGGCGGGGTTGGAGGCGGAATCGTAGGCCGCTAATTTCTCGGGGCTCAGGACTCACCCCCCACCCTTCGGCTCGAGAGCAACTTCGCATGCTTGGGACCGTGGCCGTCGTCGGCGCAGGAAACGTGGGCGCAACCGCCGCGCAGCGTCTGGCCGAGAAGCACCTCGCCCGCACCGTGGTGATGATCGACGTCGTCGAGGGCGTGCCGCAGGGCAAGTCGCTCGACCAATGGCAGTCCGCACCGATCGAGGGCTTCGACGCCCGGGTGATCGGGAGCAACGGCTACGACGAAGCCGCCGGCGCCGAGGTCTTCGTGGTCACGGCCGGGATCGCGCGGAAGCCCGGGATGAGCCGGGACGACCTGGTGAAGACCAACGCCGGGATCGTCCGCTCGGTGGCCAAGGAAATCGCCCGGGTGGCGCCCCAGTCCATCATCGTGGTCGTCTCCAACCCGCTCGACGTGATGTGCTACGTCGCCATGCGGGCGAGCGGCTTCCCGCGCGAACGAGTCATCGGCATGGCCGGCGTGCTCGACACGGCCCGCTACCGCATGTTCCTGGCCGAGGCCATGGACGTCTCGGTCGAGGACATCCAGGCCATGGTCCTCGGCGGTCATGGCGACACCATGGTCCCGCTGGTGTCCTATACCACCGTCTCCGGTATCCCCGTGAGCCAGCTCATCGCCGCCGACAAGCTCGCGGCCATCGTCGACCGGACGCGGAACGGCGGCGCCGAGATCGTCGCGTTCCTCAAGACCGGGTCGGCGTACTACGCGCCCAGCGCGGCGGCGGTCCAGATGGTCGAGGCGATCGCGCTCGACAAGCGGCGGATCCTGCCGTGCTCGGCCTGGCTGCAGGGCGAGTTCGGCCTGCGTGACGTGTTCTGCGGGGTGCCCTGCAAGCTCGGACGCCGCGGCATCGAGCGGATCCTGGAGATCACGCTGACCGACGCGGAGCGCGCGGAGCTGGTGAAGTCGGCCGAGGCGGTGCGGGCCACCCAGGCGGTCGTCGACGCCGTCTGACCGGGAGAATCCATGAATCGGGTGCTGGCGCTGTGGAACACGTCGGTGGGCAAGAAGGCGGTCATGGCCGCTACCGGCATCATCATGGTGGCGTACCTGATCACCCATGTGCTGGCGAACCTGCTGGTCTTCCAGGGCCCCGAGAAGATCAACGCGTACAGCCAGTTCCTGCACGGC
>DASSYY010000043.1:0-6556 GCA_035703025.1 Gemmatimonadales bacterium
CCACGGTCCGCAGGTTCAGGCGGAACTGCGGCTGTCCGCCCGTCGGCTCGACCTGATCGATCGGAATCATCCGGCGGAAGAAGAAATGATAGGCATACTTGCGGGCGCGCTCGGTCGCCGACGCGGACATCCGGGCGCGGAGCGGGAGCCGGGAAAGGATCCGGAAGTAGGAGCCTGCTCCTCGGGGCTGAACTCGCCGTCGGCGTGGGCCAATTCCAGGAGCAGCGCGCAGGCGGCGAGCTGCACCCGGGTCGGCCCGGTCGGCGCGGCGGCGTTGCCCGGCTGGTCGTCCGCCAGCCGGTCGGCGACGAAGCGGCGGATCGCCTCGAGGATAGCCATGCTGCAATCTGCGCTCAGCCGGGGGTCAGCCGCCAGAACGCCGAATCCAGGCCCAGCCGGGCCGCACCTGACGCGGTCACGCGGCCTGCGACGGTTTCAAAAGGTGGCTGTGTCCCATTCGGTGAGCTCGAAGAACTCGCGGGTCGTCTCGACGGCCTGGGCGTCGTCGAACTCGGCGCAGGTGTAGAGGATCACGGATGCGAACCGCCGCGCGGACCAGACGCAGACGTAGATCCCCGAGTCGATGAGCGGCACGAACGCGTCGTAGCCCTCGTTGGCGGCCTTGCCCTGACCGCTCGTCGCGTGCACGATCGGCTCCCCGTAGGTGCGCAATCCGAGGCGCGAAGTGATGAGGGTGAAGTAGGCCCGGATGGCCTGCGCGTCGAGCACGCCGCGGGCGAAGTAGCCCTCGATCAGGAGCCGCTTCCGAAAGATCTCCGGCGCGATGCGGGGCACGATTCAGCTCTCGGGCGCGGGGCGCATCTCGCGACCGGTCGGATCGGTCTCGAGCAGCGACTCGTGGAGCGCGCCGATATGCCGGCCCACCGTGCCCTCCGCGTCGATCTCCACCAGCGCCCATCCCAGATCGGCCACCTCGGGCTCGACTTCCCCCGGATCGTCCAGCAGGTAGCACAGACCGAACAGGGTGCTGTACTGCATGACCCGCACGACCGTGGCGATGTCCTCGGGTCGCGCGCCCGCGGCCAGCAGCCGCTCGAGCGCCGGCCCGATGCCGGCGCACGGCGCCGAGGGCGACTGGGCGGCCAGGTCGCGCCAGGCGTCGATCCAGGTCGTGTCGCCATCCGCCACGACGTGCTGCCAGGCCTGGCGGAGAAACAGGAAGCGCGCCACCTGCGGAATGTCCTCCTCCACCTCCGAGCGGGCCCAGGCCGAGGGATCGCTCGCCCCCAGGCGGGTGAGGAGCTCGGTGAGGTCGGCAACGCGCTGCTCCTCGCTCACGCGCTCTCCAGCGTGGCGGCCAGCGCGTAGGCGTCGGGTGCGACCGGGACGCCCCACTCGGTGGGTCCGGGCGCGTTCAGGGCGAGGTGGGTCGCGGCAATCCGGCTCCCTGCCCCGTGCCAGTGACGGACCCCGCCGGGAATCCGGATCGCCTCGCCCGGCATTAGCGCTCGCGCGGGGCGGCCGTCGAACTTGACGACGCACACGCCCGTGAGCCCGACCAGCATCTGTTCCCCGACGTGCTGGTGCCAGACCGTGCGGGCGCCGGCCTCGAAGTGGACCTCGTACACGGCATACGCGTCGCCCGCGCCCTCGACGACCGCGCCGACGAGCACGTCTCCGGTGAAGCGCTCCGGCGGGCCCGGCGCGACCGCGGTGCGCGGCGCCAGCTGGGGCTCGAATAATGTGTCCGGTGCTGTCATGATCGCCTCGGTGTGCTGGACGTGATTTCAATTTACCGTCGGACCGAGCCGGCGAGGCCCGCCGGCCGCTCAGCCTCCCACGAGGGCGGCCAGTTTGAGCACGGTGTTCCAGTTCCGCGCGGTGCCGCGGGTGGCGAGCCGCTTCTCGATCAGGGCATTCGACAGCCGGGAGCGGCCGACGCCGTCCGGGTAGACGATGTAGGCCTGCCGTCCCGCCACCCGGACCCGCTCGCGGCCGACGATGGAGGCCTGCAGCGCGGCGACGGCCTCCGGCGCCGGCGCCGCCTTGAGGCACATGACCAGGAGGTGCCCCGGGTCGCGCTCCGCTTCGGCCGAAAACGGATTGGCGGCCACGAGGTCGTGCCACTCCACGGCAGTCCGCACGAAGAAATCGGTCTGCAGACCGAGCCGGGCGGCCGCTTCCTTTTCGAGCTTGCGCTCCACCGAGGCGGGCGCCTGCTTGCCGCCGCCGAACACCGCGTTGCCGCTCTGGAGCAGAGTCCGGGGATCGGTGAAGCCGAGGCCGACCAGGAGGTCGCGCAGGTCGGCCATCGCGACGGCGTTGTAGGAACCGAGATTGACCGCGCGCAGGAGCGCGATGTGGGTCGTCATCGCGGCCCCTATGTCAGCAGCTCGGCGAGCGCCTGGCGCACGTGGATGGCCGTCGTGTCGAGCAGCGGGATGCCCGCGTGCTCGCTCCTTCGCAGCAGTAGCGGCAGCTCGGTGCCGGCCAGCAGGATGCCGTCCGCGCCCGCCGCCGCCTGACGCTCGATCACGCGCAGGACCCCGGTGAGGGTCTCCGGAAGGTAGCTGCCGGGAATCAGCTCGGTCACGTACTTCTCGTGCACGTAGGCGGCATCGTCGTCGCCCGGCGCGCGCACGGCCATGGCCCGCCGCGCGAAGATCTCCGGATAGAAGTGGCCTCGCATCGTGAAGCGCGTTCCCAGCAGGACCAGGTTGCGGAGGCCGCGCTCGGCCGCCGCGTCCGCGGTGGCCTCGACCATGCTCAGCAGCCGGATGGGGCAGCGCGCGCGGACCTCGTCGAACACCACGTGCGCGGTGCTGGCAGCCAGCAGGGCGCAGTCGGCCCCGGCGCGGACGAGCCGGTCGAGCTCGCCGGCGAGAAAGTCCACCAGCTCGGCCATCCGCCCCGCGCCGACGAGATCCAGCAGGCGCGTGAGATCGATGCTGTTGATGACGATGGACGGGTACCCGCCCGGCCGGCGTTCGCGGTAGCCGGCCGTCAGCGCGCGGTAGTACTCGATCGTCGAGGGAGGGGCGATGCCACCGATGATGCCGAGGGTGATTCCCACCCTCAGGCCTCGTCGGTGACGCGCAGCAGACGCTTCGGCGCCACGAGGCGATATGCGTCGCGCAGGAGGTGCGCCAGCTCGTCCCAGTCGGCCCGCTGGTCCAGCCAGACCCCCACCCAGCCACTGGGCCCCACATAGGGAGGGACGAAGAAGCGCTCGGGCGCCGCCTTCACCATCACGTCCTGGTTGCCGGGCGCGGCCTTGCACCAGACGGCGGGCCGTCCGGCACCGTGATGATTGGCGGGGTCCGCGAACATCGCGAACAGCTTGTTGCGCACCCGGAAGGTCGGCTCGCCCCAGGCCTCCACTTCGTGCGCTTCCGGCAGCGCGAGGCACAGGCGCCGAAGCCGGGTGATGGGCCGGGGGGATGCCTTCCTCGCCGTGGTCAGGACCGCTCTGCCCCGGCGCCGGACCCGGCGCCCGCGTCCCGGGCTCGCTGTGCGGTCGCCTGGTCGAGCCGCGACCGGAGAGCGGCGAGCACCGGGTCCGCCGCGGTGTCGCGCTGCCCGTAGTCGAGGTTGAAGGCGTAGTCGAAGTCGGTCGGGTTCCTGCCCTGGGTGTGCTGCAGGATGGTCTCGAGCTTGTCCAGCCCCTTGGCGATTCTCGCTTCGGGCGAGCTCGCCGCCTCGTACTCGTCCCAGAGCTGGATGATCTCCCGCCGGGCGTCGTCGGGGAGCGGCTCGACGAGCGAAAGCAGATCGGCGCGCTCCTGACCGGCCTTGGGTTCGGCAAGGACTTGGGCAGGCGCCGGCACGTCGCCGCCGATCGCCTCCCCGAGATCGTGAATGAGACACATCCGGAGCAGTCGCCCGAGATCGATCTCGCCGGCCCGGCCGTACAGCACCATCGCCATCAGGCAGAGGCGCCAGGTGTGCTCGGCCACGCTCTCGGCCTCACCGGTCGAGGTCCAGCCGCTCCGCTTGATGGTCTTGAGCCGCTCGGCTGCCCGGAGGAAGGCCAGGACCCCGTCGAGCTCATCGGCGGGCATCGGCCGTTCCTTCCGCGGGCCGGAGGCGATCGAGATACGCCCGGATCCGTCGGGCATTGGTGCCCACGTCGCTCATGCCTACCCGCGAGACGCTCCGCACGTCCACCCGGCTGCCCTCGCCCTCCGGGCGAATCCGGACCACGACGTCGTCCTTGAAGCCGAACCACCCGGTCGTGGCGGTCGCCTCGATCCGTCCCGCGGCGGAGTCCGCCGCGACGAGGCTCCAGCCGGAGGCGCGGACGGCGTCACGGGCGCGCGTGAAGGCGACGCCCGGCGCGGTCGCCGGCAGCACGAGCGGACGGATGTCGGGGTACGCGCTGGCCTGCTGGGCGGCGATCTCGGGCCCGCCGTACTCGGCAGGATTGGACGCGCCGGCCCGAAGCGGCAGCACCGCCACGAAGGCAGGCGGATCGGCGGTGTCGGTGGAGATGTCGTGGATCGGCGGGACCTGGCCGGCGAGACGCCGCCAGTACCACGGCACCCCCGCGGCGAGCGCGCCGAGCAGCACCGCGAGGACGAGCAGACTCGGCCGGGCGCCCCGCCAGCGCGGCACGAGGAGCTGAATCAGCGCGATCGCGCCGGCCAGCAGGCCGAGATAGGCGCCCCACTTCAGGAAGCCGAAGCCGGTGCGGAACGACCAGAGCCCGAGGCGCACGCCGGGGCCCGCGAGCAGGAGCAGCAATGCCGCCAGTCCGGCGGCGACGATGGAGATAGACATGCGCCAAAGATGACCCTGATACACGGAGCCGCGCAAAGGCGGCCCCGGACTCACTCGCTGGCGTTGCTCAGCAGGCGCCCGCGCCAGCTCTCCTTCGGGCGGGTAACCCGCACGCGCGGCCAGCTGAGCCCTCGGGCCGGCGTCGCCACCAGGAGCGCGAAGGTCATGGCGTCGGTCGTCGCGTTCTCCGGGCCGGCAAGGCCGAGGGCGACGCAGGCGACGCGCTGCTTGCCCCAGGCCGGCTGGTCGCGCCGGCCGCTGCACTCGCGCCAGGAGCCGAGCCGCGTGTGCCGGCCGGGGACCTGGGACAGCGTCAGCGCATATGCGCTGAGCGTCGCCACCAGGTCCCTGGCCTCGGGCACGAAGAACGCCGGGGTCTGCGTGGGGAGCGCCACGATCCGCGGCTCGACGACGATCGTGTCGCAGGGAGCCTCGGGCGAGCAGAGCGTCCCCCACCCCGCCGGATCCGCGTCCCACGGGGCGGCGACCATGGCGGCCACGGCGGCCTGGCCGATGGCGGCCTCGGTGGGCGGCGTCCGCGCCTGCGACACGGGGTCCCGTGGTGGCGCTGGCGCGCGGCAGGCCGCGAGCAGTACCACACCGAACCACCACCACCGCTGCGCGACGTCTGTCACTGCACCTCCCTGGGTCACCGTTGCTCCGGACGCGATGCCGTGCGGCCTATCGCCCGGCCGGCCGGATCTCCGCCACCGCCTCGATCTCCAGCAGCAACTCCGGCCGAGCGAGCGCGCTCACGGGAATCAGGGTGTTGGCCGGCGCGCGCGCGGCGTCGAAGTAGCGCGCGCGCGCCTCCCGCAGCATGCCGAGATTCCGGACGTCCGTGATGTAGGTGGTGGTCTTCATCACGTCGCCGAAGGTGGCGCCGACGCTGGCCAGCGCACGGCCGAGATTCGAGAACACCTGGGCCGCCTGGGCGCGAAAGTCGCCCGGCCCCACGACCTGCCCCGCGCTGTCGAATGCGACCTGGCCCGCGACGTACACGGTCCGCCCGTCGGACGAGACCACGACGTGGGTGTAGCCCGAGGGCCGGGTGAGCCCGGGCGGATTGATGTAGCGGGGTCCGCCGGCCGGCTGCGGTGCGACGGCCTCCTGCGCCGCGGCCGGGGCGGCGAGCGTCAGCAGGGCGGCGAGCGACGTGGCGATGGGGACGATCGGTCGGGCACGGCGGCTCGGCATGCGTCGCTTCTCCGGTGGCGAGATCGAGTCAGGGCGCGGGAGCGGCCGAATCAAGGCAGGCGAGGGTGGCGCCGAGCACCCGCTGGCCGTTCCGCGCGTGGACGAAACGAAACTGGATCGGGACATCGTCGCAGGGCGAGCTGGCACTGTAGACGAAGACCTGGGTCGTATCGCCACGGCGCTCGCCCGTGAACGCTTGACTGTGCCGTGCCCAGGCGGCCAGGGCGTCGGGGTGGCGGCGGGCCATCGCCAAGCCCCACACCACCGAGCTGTCCGTCGCGGAGAGCCGAGCGAGCGCCAGGGAATCCTGGGCCAGCGCCGCCTGCACGTACTGCTCCGCGGGCCGCCGGAATCCGTCGCCAGGCCACTCTGCGGAATACGGCTGGAGCACCAGAACCGCCGCCGCGAGCAGCCCCGCGGCCGCCAGTGAGAGCTGGAGCGGTGCCTTGGCGTCGTTCATGGGACCTCCCGAGCGCGTGCCTCCAGCCCCAAGATGCATGCGATGTCGGCACGGCGCGAGCCGCGCCCAGCGGTCAGCCGGTGTTCGGCTTCCACATCGCGGCGTCGAGAATGGACCATAAGTGGATGATCCAGCCCATCAGGATGAACCAGAGCGCCG
>DASSYY010000269.1:0-2867 GCA_035703025.1 Gemmatimonadales bacterium
GGCCGCTGCTCCTTCGCCCATTGGATGTCGTCCTTGATGGTCTCCACGGTCCGCCGAGGCGTTGGGTCGGTCCGCTTGAGGTCCTTCACTCCGCGCTGCAACATCACCCAGCCGGCGATCGCGAGCACCGCGCCCACGAGCAGCGCGGCGAGCCACGGCTCGAGGCCGACCGGATCGATCAACAGCAGGATCAGCGCGGCGGTGAGGGCGAGTCCGCCCACCAGCGCCACGACGCCTCCGGTGGCCAGCGACACGAGATCGGTCGTGACCTTGGAGAGCTTCTGCTGCATCTCGGTCTTGGCGAGCTGGGCCTCCTGCCGCACCAGCAGCGCCACGTCCTGCGAGAGCTCGCCGAACAGCGCGCCGATCGAGCGCTCCTCGGCGGTCCGCCGGCTAAGCTCCTCCATAACCACCTCCCGCGGGCCGCGAGCTCTTGAAGAAGCGCGCCCCCAGCACGCCCAGGGCCAGCGCGACGCCGATCGCGACGGCCGGCTGGCGGCGGGCAAAGGTCTCGACGTCCTGTCGGAATGCGCTCAGGTCCCGGTCGCGCAGATAGGTCGAGAGCCGTTCGACCTGGTCGGCGAGCGAATCGGTCAGATTGGCGACCGTCGCCTGGTTCTCCGACCGGAGATGCTCGCTCGTGCTCCGGACCGCGCCGGCGAGACCGCCGATCCGGTCGGCGGCCTGGTGGCGGCTGTCGTTGATGCTGGAGGTGGCACTGTCGCGAGCCTGCCGGAGGGATGTCTTCGCCTGATCGACTACCTGGTCCTTCACTTCCCGGATCTGGGCCCGGGCACCACCGCTGCTCTGTACGGTATCGTGCTCCGCGCCGAGGCTTACGCCGGGCGACGCGGTCGGTTCGTAGGGCATCGTCATCGTCTCACTCCTCTGCCGCGGCGGGTGCTGCGCCCTCCGCATTTCGTGAGTTCACGTCCAAACGGGCCGTAGGATGCGCCCCGGGCGACCGCGCGTGCGGTGCGCCATGTCACCGGAACCGATGGAACCCGAAGCGTGTGGGCGGAGTTACACAGTCATGAGCGATCAAACGGATACCCACGCGCAGGAGCGCGAGAAGTGGCGCACGATCGTCCGACTCCGCCCCACCGACATCGTGCGGCCGGGCCCGGGCCAGGAATCGGTGTGGGACTATCCCCGGCCGCCTCGCGTCGAGCCCGTGGCCGCGCACGTGCGGGTCGAGTTCGAGGGACGCACGCTCGCCGACACCGGTCGGGCGCTGCGCGTCTGCGAGACCTCGAGTCCGCCGGTCTACTACATCCCGCAGGCGGACATCGACATGGCGTATCTCGAGCCGAGCCCGCGGACCAGCTTCTGTGAGTGGAAGGGCGTGGCGGCCTACTGGTCGGTGCGGGTGGGCCAGCGGTACGCGAAGGATGCCGCCTGGAGCTATCCGGCGCCGGACGCTGGGTTCGAGGTGCTGCGCGACTGGATCGCCTTCTATCCGCGGCGGATGGACGCGTGTTGGGTGGGCGAGCAGCGGGTCACGCCACAGCCGGGGTTCTACTACGGCGGCTGGGTGACCCCGGATCTGGTGGGGCCGTTCAAGGGGTCACCCGGCTCGGAGGGCTGGTAAGGACTTCACTCAGTTCGGCTTGGCCGCCGGCTCGAGTCGCGCCACCGCAGTGTCCCCGCCGAACAGCGTCAGGCTGGTTCCGCTCAACTCGTAGCGAGTAGTCGCATCCAGTGCCTTCAGAAACGCGGTCTCGGTCGCCATCGCCGGGCAGGCCATCCGGGTGGTGGCCATGGGGCCGAACTTGAGCTTGGTGCCGTCGAGCTCGTACGTCCCCGTCATGCGGTTGCAGCCGGCCGAGCCCTGGATCTTCCGGCCTTCGGATAGGAGCGTGAAGCCGGGGTGCCGGGCCGAGTCGGCGCCGGGAGGCGAGGGCTGTCCGCCGATCTCGACGAGGCGCCACTGGGTGCCTTCGAGCGCGGCGGCGGGTGCGGCAGGTGTGGAGTCGGCCATCGCGGGCGGCGCCGCGGAATCGGCGGCGGATGCGCTGGCGGTGGTATCGGCGGCGGGTGCACCGGCCCGCGGGCTCGAGCAGGCGGCGAGCACGGCGGCGAGCATGGTCAGGGGCATCCGGGTCATATGGGCTCCAGGTAATCGCAGGATTCTCGAGAATGGTCCGAAGGCCGAATGCGCGGGCGAGGTCCCTCCGCGGCTGTGCTCCCTCGGGATGACGACCTACGGGCGCTGTAACTCCGCGCCTTCCACCAACTGCAGCACCCGTCCGCGCGGCGGCAGCAGGCGATTCCCTCCGTCCATCACGCCCATGTCCTCCAGCCAGCGCTCGAACTCGGGCGCCGGGCGCAGGCCGAGGACCTCGCGCACGTAGAGCGCGTCGTGGAACGAGGTGCTCTGGTAGCCGAGCATCACGTCGTCCGCGCCGGGTACGCCCATGACATACGTCACGCCGGCCGCGGCGAGCACGGTGAGCAGGGCGTCCATGTCGTCCTGGTCGGCTTCGGCGTGGTTGGTGTAGCAGACGTCGCATCCCATGGGCAGGCCCATGAGCTTGCCGCAGAAATGGTCGTCGAGGCCCGCCCGCATGATCTGCTTGCCGTCGAACAGGTATTCGGGGCCGATGAAGCCGACGACCGTGTTGACGAGAAGCGGGGCGAACCGCCGGGCCACCGCGTAGGCGCGCGCCTCGCAGGTCTGCTGGTCGACGCCGTGGTGCGCCTCGGCCGAGAGCGCGCTCCCCTGTCCCGTCTCGAAGTACATCACGTTGTCGCCCAGGGTTCCGCGCCCGAGCGCGAGCGCCGCGTCGCGGGCCTCGCCGAGGAGCGCGAGGCTGATGCCGAAGGCGGCGTTGGCGGCCTCGGTCCCGGCCACCGACTGGAACACC
>DASSYY010000272.1:0-2190 GCA_035703025.1 Gemmatimonadales bacterium
GAGCTGCAGGCCGACATCCGGCAGTCGGGGCTGATCGCCGAGTACGGGCAGGGGGTGGACCGCGAGAGCGCGCGGGAAATGCTCGCCTCCCGCATGGCTCGCACTCAGCCCACGGCCCCGGCGGCCCCGGCATCCGATCCCCAGCCTCCCGCGTCACCGGCGCGGAGCGCCCGCCCGGCGAAGACGGTGGCCCAGGTGGCCGGGGGTGCACTCGTCGGTGCGCTCTCCTCGAGCATCGGCCGTACGGTCGGCCGGGAGATCATCCGGGGCGTCTTCGGCCTGCTCGGCGCCAAGCCCCCGCGCACCACCACCAGCCGCAGCTCGCGGTGGTAGCCATGCCGGAGGCCGCCCTCTGACCCCGCCCGTCCCGGACGCCTTCACCGCCGAGGCGCTGCTCGACGCCTATCCGATCCTGAGCACCGACGAGCGCCTCGAGGGGTTCGCGATGCTGAATGCGAACGAGGCGGCCGACTTCTTCCTCGCGCTCAGCACCCACGATCAGGCCGGGCTGCTGCAGGAGCTCGGGCCCGAGCGCAGCCGTCCCTGGATGCGGGTCCTGGCCCCCGACGACGCGGCCGACGTGCTGCAGTCCATGGAGCAGGGGGAGCGCTCCCGGTTCCTGGCGCTGCTCGACCCCGCCACCCTTGGCGAGGTCCGCGCGCTGCTCGCATATGCCGAGGACGCGGCCGGCGGCGTCATGAACCCGCGGTACATGCGGCTCCGGCCGGACATCTCCGTCGAGGTCGCCATCCGCTACCTCCGGCGCCAGGCGATCCACGGCATCGAGGTCATCGACTACGCCTACGTCCTGGCGCCCGACATGCGCCTGCTCGGCGTAGTCTCGTTCCGCGAGCTCTTCGCCGCGCCGCCCGACCGGGTGGTGAGCGACATCATGCACACCGATCTGGTCACCGTGACGGACGAGACCGACCAGGAGGCGGTGGCGCACCTGCTGGCCGAGGAGGGACTGCTGGCCATCCCCGTCATCGACGCCGAAGGCCGGATGAAGGGCGTGGTGACGGCCGACGACGTCGTGGGCGTGGTCCAGGAGGAGGCCACCGAGGACATCCAGAAGATCGGCGGCAGCGAGGCGCTGGACGAGCCGTACCTGCAGATCGGCTTCACCGACATGGTGCGAAAGCGCGGACGCTGGCTGGCCGTGCTCTTCGTCGGCGAGATGCTGACCGCGACCGCGATGGGGTTCTTCGAGAAGGAGATCGCCCGGGCCGTCATCCTGGCGCTGTTCGTGCCGCTCATCATCAGCAGCGGCGGCAACTCGGGCTCGCAGGCGGCCACCCTCGTCATCCGGGCCATGGCCCTGAGCGAGGTGCGCCTGCGCGACTGGTGGCGGGTCGCGCGCCGCGAGATCCTCACCGGCCTGGTCCTCGGGTTGCTGCTGGGGCTCATCGGTCTGGTACGGATCCTGGTGTGGCAGGCGATCGGCAGCGTGTACGGCGAGCACTATCTGCTCGTGGCGCTGACGGTGGCGGGGAGTCTCCTCGGCGTCGTGATGTTCGGGACGCTCGCCGGCTCGATGCTCCCGTTCGTCCTCCGCCGGTTCGGCGCCGACCCCGCGAGTGCGTCCGCGCCGTTCGTGGCGACGCTGGTGGACGTGACCGGGCTGGTCATCTACTTCACCGTCGCGCGGCTGATTCTGGGGGGGACGCTTCTGTAGGTGCTGTCTCCGCTGTCCCGAGCCAAACAGAGGAGTCACCCTGGAGCGTACCCGCAGGCGTGCCGAATTCGCGATCGGCAGCGATCAGGCCGTCCACCAGCGGTGGCGGAGAAGCCGTTCGCACCCTGGCAGGGGTGGGAGTCGCTGGGCGGCGCCGTCAAGGAGCTCGCCGTGACCAAGGCGCCCGCGGGCGGTCTGGCCGTGGTGGCCGTCGGCCTGGACGACCAGGTGTCCTGCCGATACCAGCGGCGCGCATTCGGCGAGTGGTGCGCCTGGGTCGACCTCGGGATGCGGGCCCGGAGCGTCACGGCCCAGGCGAGCTACACCGATGGCCTCGAGGTCTTCGCCATCGGGCTCGACGACGAGATCCGCCACACCTGGTGCGAAGAGCTGGACGCGCCGTGGAAGGTATGGACACTGCTGGAGCACGAGTCGTCGCCGCTTCGCGGAGCGGCGAGCGCGCCGCCGGGTGGCTCCTATGGCTCCAGCACCAGCCGCACGTAGTTCTTCTTGCC
>DASSYY010000034.1:0-4130 GCA_035703025.1 Gemmatimonadales bacterium
AGCAGCCGCTGGTTGCGGCAGGCGGGGTCGCCGCACACGACGCAGATGGCCTGGAGCTTGTCCACCATCTCCGCCACGGCCATCAGGTCGCCCATGGCGCCGAACGGCTCGCCCCGGAAGTCGGTGTCCGTCCCGGCCAGGATCACGCGGACGCCCCGGCCCGCCAGAATGGTGGCGACCGTGACGATGTCCGGATCGAGGAACTGCGCCTCGTCGATCGCGACCAGCTGGATGTCGGAGCGCACCAGGCGGAAGATCTCGGCCGCGGAATCGACCGGAGAGGCGTCGAGCTCGGTGCCGTCGTGGCTGGAGACCGAATATAGGCCGGTATAGCGGCTGTCCAGATGGGACTTGAACACCTGGACCCGCCGGCGGGCGATGATCGCGCGCCGCACGCGCCGGATCAGCTCCTCGCTCTTGCCGGCGAACATGACTCCGCTGATCACCTCGATCCAGCCGGGGCGCGAGCCGTAGTTCATCCCGAATCTCCGATGGCGATGAGGGCGAGGACGCAAATCTAGAGCGCGGCGGCGGCGGCGCCAGCCACCTTGCGGTGGCTTCGTGCGCGCGGCGATATTCGTCGCCCGCCCCACACAAGGAGACTCCGTGAACAAGCAGGATCTGATCGCCGCCCTGGCCAAGCGGCTCGATGTGACCCGGGCGCGGGCCGCGGAGATCACCGAGCACTTCTTCGCGGCCGACGGGGTGATCGCGACGGAGCTCAAGCGGGGCGGAAAAGTGGCCATCAGCGGGTTCGGCAACTTCGAGATCCGCAAGCGCGCCGCACGCGAGGGTCGCAACCCGCGGACCGGCAAGGCCATCACCATCAAGGCCTCGACCATTCCCGCGTTCCGCGCCGGCAGGGTCCTGAAGGACTTGGTCAACCGGAAGCGGACCTAGCGCTTCTCCGGTGGGCGCGCCGGCCGCCGAGGCGCTGCGGGCCGCCCGCCGGCGGCCGGGCGAGCGGTCGGCCCGCCCCGGTCCACGCGCGCGGTGATGCGCCGGCGCCGGATGGTCGTTCCGTTGAGGGCGCTCGCCACCCGCTCGGCCTCCTGCGCCGGCAGCTCCACCAGCATGAAGGCATCCCGCAGCTCCACCCGCCCGATCTTTGCCCGCTCCAGCCGAACGTCCTTGGTCAGCACGGCCACCAGGTCATTGACCGTGGCGCCGTCCTTCTTCCCGATACCGACGTAGACCCTGGCAGTCGCCGGGATGTCCGGCAGCGCCGCGGGCGCGGTGGCGCCCGCCGCGCTGGTCCAGAGCTCGAACAGCGCGGCGGCCACGGCCGCAGGATCGTGCCGTTCGAACAGCGGGGCCAGCGTGAGCAGGGCCCGGTCGGGCGTGCCGGTCTCGAGCGCCCGGACGATCGCCGCCCGCCGCGCGGCCGCGGCTGTCGTGGCCGCGTCGAGTGCGCCGGGGAGGCGGAGCGGCCGGCGCGGGGCGGCGATCCGCTCGACATATCGCTCGGTCCCCGGGGGTACCAGCAGCACCACCTCGCCCGCGCTCACGAGCTGGCGCAGCTGCTCTGCACTGGGCAGGTCGAAGGCGATGATCACCTGCGCTTTCGGCGCGTCCCCGGTCACCACCCGCCCCTCGGGTTCCCGGAGCGCGGTGGCCGCTGCGATGGCCTCGTGGCTGGCCTGGTCCAGGGTCCACACCACCAGCGACGTCGGATCGAGCAGCTCGACCAGGTCGCTGAGCCCGGCGATCCGGCGTCCCCAGGAGACGCTGACGGTGCGCACCGGTCCGGCGGTTCCGGCCTCGGAGCCGGCCGCGCCGACCGTGAGCGCGCGCCGCGCATAGCGCTCGACCAGCGCCGCGCCGCGCTCAGCATCGGAGGTGAGCACGATCCGCTGGGCCTCCTTGTCGAGATCCTGCATCAGCGGCGACAGGCTTTCCTCTTCCTCCCACGCCTCGGGCCACGCCAGGAGCACCGCGGCGAGCCCGTCGGCCCGGAGCGCGCTCCGGCGCTGGAGCGCGAGTGCGGTCTCCGGCGTGGCAATGAGCAGATCGACGGCCTCCTCGCGGAGCCGCCGCGTGGCGCGCGACGTGCCGTGGGCGACCTGGATCCGAAGCCCGGAGTCGCCGGAGACCCGGTGGGCCACGCGGCCCCACTCGTCGAGCTGGCCGGCTGGTGCCAGCACCAGCCCGGGGCGGCCGGCGCCGAGGCGGGTCAGGAGTCCGGCGAGCGCCGGGGTCGCGGCGGTCGGGGAGGGCGGGAGCACGAGCACGAGATTATGGCCGCGGGCAGCCGTGGGCGCCGCCTCGCGGGTGAGCGCGTCGTCGGCGCTCCAGCCCAGCCGGGTGAGGGCAGCCGCGATCGGGGGAGACAGGTGCAGTGCTTCCAATGCGGTCACGGGTGCCTCGCGTGAAGTGTGGGAGAGCCCCGCCAACCTAAGAGCGCACCCCGGCAGGGGCAACGCTGACGAGCGGAGTCGCCCCGACTGGATCGCCGGTGTGTTACCCGTTGACATCGCCCCGCCGGGGCCTGACTTTTGAGCCGTCTTTGGTACGCCGACACTTTCACCCGGATCCGCTGCATGCCCGACCCGCTGTCGCTCAACGTCCAGAACCTCAAGGCCTCCGAGACCGTCGCCATCAGCAACGAGGCGAAGCGCCGGAAGGCTGCCGGCGAGGACGTCCTCGACCTCGGCGTCGGCGAGCCCGACTTCGATACGCCGGCGCTGGCTGCGCAGGCCGGGGTGCAGGCGATTCAGAAGGGCCTCACCCGCTACCCGCCCAATATCGGCATCGCCGAGCTCCGGAAGGCCATCGCCCAGAACCTGAGCCGGATGTCCGGCGGCCGCCCGGTCGATCCCGACAACATCGTGGTGAGCTCGGGCTCCAAGCAGGCGATCTTCAACGCCTGCTTCACGCTGTTCGGGCCCAAGGACCGGGTCCTGATCCCGTCGCCGGCCTGGGTGAGCTACCCGCAGATCGTGCACCTCTGCCGCGCGGAGCCGGTGCTGGTGCCGGGCGATCTGGAGTGGGGACTCAAGGTCAGCGCCAGGGACCTCGACCGGGCGAGCAACAAGCTGACGCGCGGGCTGATCCTCTGCTCGCCTTCCAATCCGACCGGCGCCGTGTACACGCTCGCGGAGCTGCGATCGATCGCCGAGTGGGCCAAGGCCAACAACGTCTGGATCATCTCGGACGAGATCTACCGCCGGATCAACTACGGACCCGGCCCGGCCCCCTCGATGCTCGACCTGCCCGACGACCTGCTCGAGCGCACCGTGGTGATCTACGGCGCCAGCAAGGCGTACGCGATGACAGGGTGGCGCATCGGCGCCGCGCTGGCGCCGCCGCATCTCGCCAAGGCGATGGCGGCGCTCCAGTCGCACACCACAACCGGGGCCAACCAGCCCGCCATGTGGGCGGCGGCCGCCGCCTTCTCGGACGAGAAGGTGGATGCCGAGGTGACCAGGATGGTGGCCGCCTTCCGCCGCCGCCGGGACTCGCTGGTCGAACGGTTCCGCCGGGAGGCGCCCGGCGTCGAGTTCGTCGAGCCGCACGGCGCCTTCTATTTCTTCTTCCGCGTGGACGGGATCCGGGAGAAGGATCCGGTGACGGGGTCTTCCTTCTGCGAGCAGTTGATGAAGCAGGAGGGGGTGGCGCTCGTGCCGGGAGGCGCTTTCGGCGACGATCGCTGGGTCCGGCTGAGCTACGCCGTGGCGGACGCCGAGCTCCAGCGGGCGCTCGACAAGATCTTCGGCCTGATTCATCGCCTCGCGTCCGCGCGTGCGGCCTGAGACGCCGACGGTGAACGTCGAAGCGCGGGTCGAACCGCTGACCGGGAGCCTGCCGACGATCGCATGGCGGTGGGATCCCGAGACCGACATCCTCTCCGGCGCCTTCAAGGGCAACCGGAAGAGCGGGGGCCTCACCGGCACGGTCGAGCTGACCGACGACGAAGGATCGGTCGCGGTGCTGGACGTGAACAACGGCGTCATCTGCGGGCTCGACGTCGTGGTCTGGCCCGAGGTCAGCACCAGCGCCACCCTGCAGGTCCCGGCGCGCCTCACCGACGGCCGGGTCGTGCTGCCGTCGCGCCCGTCGCGGCCCGGCGTGGCCTCGATGGAGGTGGATACGACGCTGTCGGTCGAGACCAACGGCGCCGAGAGCGTGTT
>DASSYY010000147.1:0-5656 GCA_035703025.1 Gemmatimonadales bacterium
GTGTTGGGCCAGGCGATGCTGGCGGTCGAGCCCACGGCGCGAAACTCGAACTTGTTGCCGGTGAAAGCGAACGGCGATGTGCGGTTGCGGTCGCCCGAATGGCGCGGCAGCATGGGCAGTGTCTTGGCGCCGAGGTCGAGGGTGCCACCGCGGATGGTCCGCTTGGGCAGCCCCTTCTCCACCTGCTCGAGGATGTCGCCCAGCATCTTCCCGAGGAAGATCGAGATGATGGCCGGCGGCGCCTCGTTGGCGCCGAGCCGGTGATCGTTGGCGGCCGACGCGATCGAGGCGCGGAGCAGATCGGCGTGCGTGTCCACCGCGCGGATGGTGGCGACCAGGAACACCAGGAACTGCATGTTGGTGTGAGTATCGTCACGCGGATCGAGCAGGTTCACGCCCGTGTCGGTGCTCATCGACCAGTTGTTGTGCTTGCCCGAGCCGTTGACGCCGGCGAACGGCTTCTCGTGCAGCAGCGCCTGGAGCCCGTAGCGAGGGGCCACCCGCTTGAGCGTCTCCATGATCAGCATCTGGTGGTCGCTCGCGATGTGGCTGGGCTCGAACAGCGGCGCGATCTCGTACTGCCCCGGGGCCACCTCGTTGTGGCGCGTCTTGACCGGCACGCCCAGCCGGTACAGCTCCGCCTCCGACTCGGCCATGAAGGCGAGCACGCGCGGCGGGATGGTGCCGAAGTAGTGGTCTTCGAGCTGCTGGCCCTTGGGCGGCTTGGCGCCGAACAGGGTGCGCTCGCTGGTGACCAGGTCGGGCCGCTTGAAGTACAGCTCGCGGTCGACCAGGAAGTACTCCTGCTCCGGGCCCACGGTGGTGTAGACGCGCCGGACTCCCTTGTCGGTGCCGAAGATCTTGAGCACCCGCATGGCCTGCTGCGAGAGCGCCTCGACCGAGCGGAGCAGCGGGATCTTGGTGTCGAGCGCCTCACCGGTCCACGACACGAAAGCCGTGGGGATGCAGAGCGTGACGTTGTTCTCGCCGCGCATGAGGAACGCGGGGCTGGTGGCATCCCACGCCGTGTAGCCGCGCGCCTCGAACGTGGCCCGGAGCCCGCCCGACGGAAAGCTCGATGCATCCGGCTCACCCTGCACCAGCTCGCTGCCCGAGAAGTTGAACACCACCCCGCCGTTCCCGTCCGGCGCGGCGAGCGAGTCGTGCTTCTCGGCGGTCTGGCCGGTCAGCGGCTGGAACCAGTGGGTATAGTGGCTGGCCCCATTCTCGATCGCCCAGTCCTTCATGCTGGCGGCCACCACGTCGGCGACGGCCGGGTCGAGCGGATCGCCCTGATCGATGGTCCGGAGGAGGCTCCGGTAGACCTCCTTGGGGAGCCGCTGCCGCATCACGGTGCGGGAGAAGGTGTCGCTGCCGAAGATCTCGTCGATCCGCCCGAACGGAGTCGGCACCCCGTCGGGAGTACGTGCAGGAGTGGTCACGTGTGGCTGCGCCTCAGTGGTGTGTAGTGGAAAAGGTCGCGGCGGAGAACCGCTCTCCGCCGCCGTCGACATCTTCGGTACTGCACCGCACCAGCTTCTTCACCGTCGCCGCGCCGACTTCTGCGGATTGAGCGGATTCCCGGCAGCCCGCGGGTCCGCGTCGCACCGGGCGGCGCGGGGCCCGCGCGGGCACGGCCGGCCGCTCATGCCGCGCCCACCGGGACGCCGATCAGGTCGTCGACCTCGGAGAAGTCGGGGTCCGGCAGCTCGGTGTAGACCGGGTTGCTGAGATAGCGCTCGCCGAAGTCGCACACGATCGACACGATCAGCTTGCCCGCGTTCTCGGGGCGGCTGGCGACCTGGAGCGCCGCCCAGGTGATCGAGCCGCTCGAGATCCCGGCGAAGATCGCCTCCTCGCGCGCCAGACGCCGCGCCGTGGCGATCGCGTCGTCATTGCTCACCCGGATCACCTCGTCGTAGATCCTGGTGTCGAGCAGGCCGGGAATGAAGCCGGCGCCGATGCCCTGCTGCCGGTGGGGCGAGGGCTGGCCGCCGGAGAGCACGGGACTTTCGGCCGGCTCGACCGCCACGATGTGGATGCCCGGCTTGCGCTCCCGGAGGAACCGTCCCGCGCCGGTGATCGTGCCGCCGGTCCCCACGCCCGAGATGAAGATGTCGACCTTCCCCTCGGTGTCCTCCCAGATCTCGGGGCCGGTGGTGCGGTAGTGGATGGCGGGATTGGCGGGATTGTCGAACTGGCGCGGCATCCAGGCGCGGTCGCCCAGCCGGGCCAGGATCTCCTCGGCGCGGGCGATCGCGCCCTTCATCCCCTTGGGTCCCTCGCTCAGCACCACCTTGCAGCCGAGCGCCCGGAGCAGGTGCCGGCGCTCGACCGTCATGGTCTCGGGCATCACGAAGATGCAGCGGTAGCCCCGCACCGCGGCGACGTAGGCGAGCCCGATGCCGGTGTTGCCGGAGGTCGGCTCCACCACGAACATCCCGGGTCGGAGCCGGCCCTTCTCGACCGCGTCGTTGATCATTGCGGCCCCGATCCGGTCCTTGACCGAACTATACGGGTTGTAGCCCTCGTGCTTGACGAGGATCCGGCCGGGCAGGCCCTGGCCCATCCGCTTGAGTCGGATCAACGGGGTGTTGCCGACCGTCTCGGTGACGTCCTGGAAGATTTTCCCGTGCGACATGGGTGCCTCGCCAAGGCGACGCGCTGCCAGTCTCGTGGTTCATGTGGCAGCTAACGGTGGCAACTTACCATCGTGGGCGGGACGCTGTGAAGAGGGCTTCACCCGGCTTTCATCGAGGCTTCCGGTCGCCGCGCCAGTTTCCCCTGGCATGACCATCGCGATTCAGCCGTCCTCGACCGCTCCCCAGCCTCCCCGGCGCCCTGCCCTCCCTCTGATGCAGGCTCCGGCGCACCCGCCGCCATTCGCCCTGCCGGCCGCGCACTTTCTTGCCTCGCTCCTCTGGCTGGGCCTAGGCTCCGGGGGCCTGGTGCTGATCGCCCCGGCGCTCGCGCGTGGCGCCTACCTCGACCCACGGGTGTTCGCCGTGGTGCACACCTTCACGCTCGGTGTGGTGACCACCGCCATCTTCGGGGCGCTGTACCAGCTGTTCCCGCCACTCCTGGGCATGACCCTGCGCAGCGTGCGAGTCGGCGCGGCGGGCTTCGGCCTCCTCACCCTCGGCGTGGCGACTCTGGTGGCCGGCCTCTGGCACGTGCAGCACATCCTGCAGGCGGTCGGGTGGACCCTCGTGGCGGGGGCGATCGGGTGCGTCTCCTGGAACCTGCTGCCTCAGCGCCGGCGTGCCCCACAGGGCCGGATGACGGGGCGCTATATCGCGGCCGGGCATTCCGCCCTGGGGCTTGCGCTGACCCTGGCGGGCGCCCGCATCGGCGAGGGCCTCGGGTGGTGGCAGCTCGACCGGCTGGGCATGCTGTCGGCACACTTCCACCTGGCCGCACTGGGGTTCGCCACCCTGACCGCGGTCGGGGTCAGCAGCCGGATCGTCCCGATGTTCCTCGGGACCAGGGACGCCGCGACGTGGCCGCTCCGCGTCATCGGGCCGGTCGTCGGCAGCGGGCTGGTGGTCCTGTCGATCGGCCAGGTCGCGCACCTCCGTTGGGCAACCCTGGCCGGCGCCGGGTTGCTCGCTGGTGGCACGGCGCTCTACCTGTGGATGGTGGCCGGCTTCTTCCGGCGGCGGACGCGTCCGATCGACCCGGCGCTCGGCCACATCGCGACCGCCTACGCCGGGCTCGCGGCGTCGGTCGCGAGCGGATTGGCCTTGCTCGTCCTGGGTGGCCCGCCACTCCAGCGCGGGGCGGCTGCCTATGTGGTGGTTGCACTGCTGGGCTGGCTCGTGCTCCTCATCCTCGGCGTCTACTACCGGGTCATCCCCTTCCTTACCTGGCTCAACCTGGCCGGTGCCGCGGCGGCGACGCGCGACCCGATCGGGCTCATGCCCCGCTGGCCTGCGTGGTGCTCGCTCGCCGCGCTCGCCGGCGGCATCGGGATGCTGGCGACTGGGATCTGGGCCGGGCGCGGTCCGCTGGCCACCGCGGGCGCCGTGGGGTTTGCCCTGGGGGTCATACTGCTGCTGAGCCAGTACGCCCGGCTGCTCATTGTGGTCGCCCGAAGCCGGACACCCCACTCCGCCTGAGGGGCAGGCGGCCCACGCCGCTACCGCTCAGCCCGCCACCAGGCTCGCACACTCGCTGGCGAGCGCGCCCAGCTGCGTCGCATCCCACTCGCCGCGATCGTTCAAGCGCTGCAGCAGACCGAGGGGCAAGGCCCCCACGCCGGCCCGGGCCCCGGCGATGCCACCGGTCATGGCTGCCATGGTATCGGTGTCTCCACCGACGGCGATTGCGGTGCAGACCGTGGTCCAGTAGTCGTCCGGCGAGTGGAGAAATGCGTAGAGGCTCCACGCCAGGCTCGGCACCACGAAGGATGAGATGCCGCGCCACGGGTCGACGTGCCCGGGATCCAGCCCCGAGGCGCGAAGGCGAACCGCCGCCTCTGCGGGCGGCAGGCTCACCCAGGCGTCGAGCCCGCGAACCACAGCCGCGACCTCGGCGCTTTCGAGGGCGACCAGCTCCGCCAGCTCCTCGAGCAGCATCCGAGGGTCCAGTGCCCCCGGCCGGGCGGCCAGCGCCGCCGCTCCCGCCACGGCGACCGACGCTCCGGCGCACCGCGGATCCAGATGGGTTACCCGGCTCTGCGACGCCGCCGCCGACCGCAGCATTCCCCAGTCCCCCTGGAACAACACCCCCAGCGGCGCCACCCGCATGGCGCTGCCGTTGCCGGCGTAGGGCGGTGGCGTTCCCGCCGACTCCCATTCCACGCCGGCCAGCAGCCGATGAGCGGCCGCGCGCGTCCCCGGTCCCGCTCCCACGTCCCGGCCGTCGCGAAACAGCTCCGCCACCCGTCGCGCGAACGCGGCTGGGTCCCACCCTCCGGCATCACGCACTCCGAGAAGCAGCGCACGCGCGAGTTGGGTATCGTCGCTGTACTGGCCGAAGGGAAAATCCGGGTGGGCCCACTCCGCGGCGCGGCCGACGAGCAGCCAGTCCTGAACGTAGGACGAGGCCTGCTCGGGCGGCGCCGCTTCTACGACGAACCCCAGCGCATCGCCGAGGGCGAGCCCGAGGAGTGCGCCATTCAGGCGGTCTGCGAGGGTGAGCGCCGTGCTGCTGCCGGCCCGGGCTTCAGGCCGGCTCGACATCACGCCCGCAGTGCTTGCAGACGCGGGCCCGCGCCAGGATGCGCTCGGCGCACCAGGGGCAGTCACGCTCGACCCGGGGGTCGGCCGAGGCGAGCGCCGGATCGCGCGAGCGCCGCTCATCCTGGACGACGATCTGTGCCTGCACCTGCCGGCGGAACTCCAGCGGGCGCGGGATGCCTGGCAGCGCTTCGCGCGTGCCGCCGGTGCCCGTGATGGTCAGGGTACCGAAACCCAGCAGCCTGCCCCAGAGGTCCTGCTCGACTCCGATCCCCTCGATCTTGCTGAGCAATGTCTCGAGCGACTGGCGGTGGAGGATGCCCATCCGCGCCAGCACGCGCTTGTCGGTGACGGCGAAGTCGGAGCTGAGATAGCGGACCGCCGGGGGGGCGGCGAGAAGGAGGGCCACGCCGACCAGGGCGGCGCCGGCGTACCAGTAGTCCTGCATGGTGAGTTGGAGGGTAATACCGAGGGCG
>DASSYY010000148.1:0-3858 GCA_035703025.1 Gemmatimonadales bacterium
TCCCCATCCTGCTGCATCTCCTGGCCCGGCGTGAGCCGCCGACCGTGGTCTTCCCGGCCGTCCGCTATCTCATCACGACCACCCGGGAGCATCAGCGCCGGCTCAAGCTCCAGCACCTGCTGCTCCTCCTCTTCCGCACACTCCTCATCGTCGCGCTGGTGCTCGCCGCCGCCGGGCCGACTCTGCCCCGGAGCGGCGTGGCCGGGCACGCGCCCAGCGCACTGGTGCTGGTCGTGGACAATTCGCCGAGCAGCGGGGCGGTGGTGGCCGGCACCGCGCGGCTGGCCCAGCTCAAGGCGGCCGCCCGCCGGGTGCTCGGGCGCGCGACGGCGGACGACGCCCTCTGGCTGCTGACCGCGGACGGACTCCCGCGCCGGGGCGACCGGCAGACGCTGCTCGATCAGGTCGCGGCGCTGCCGGTCTCCTCGCGCCGGCTGGATCTGGGCTCGGCGCTCGGCCTGGCGGGTGAAATCCTGTCCGCCGAGCCGCGACCGGGGGAGATCGTCCTGCTCACCGACCTGCAGGCCACTGCGGTCTCACCGGCGGACCTCCGAGTGCCGCTCGTGGTCGGCCGCCCGGACGAAAGGCCGCCGGCCAACGTCGGGATCAGCCGACTGGAAACCGGACCCCAGCCCTGGGGCGCCGAGGGCGGGCGACTCACGGTCTCGCTGGTCGGCGACTCGGGCGGGGGCACGCCGGTGACCGCGCGACTCGGCACGCGGCCGGCGCGCCAGGCGCTCGGGCGCGCGGGCGGCGCGGCCGTGCTGGCGATTCCGGGCGTCCCGAGCGGCTGGTGGGATGCCGACGCGGAGCTCGATCCCGACGAGCTCCGGATCGACGATCGCCGGGTCGGCGTCGTGCGGGTCGCGCCCGTGGCCCGGGTGAACTGGGATTCCGCCAGCCGCTACGTGGCGGCCGCGTGCGAGGTGCTCGAGGCCAACCGCCGGATCGCGCGCGGCAACGAGGTGACGCTCGGCCGGCTGGCGCGAGGCAGCTCGATCGTCCAACCGCCGGAGGATGGAGCGGCGATCGGCGCGCTCAACCGCGCGCTCGCCGCGAGGGGCGTGGCGTGGCGCTACGGGGCCCCCGTGCTCGAAGCGGCCACGACCGACAGCGGGCCGCTCGTCGGACGCGTGCGGCTGCTCCGGCGATACCAGCTCCAGCCGTCCGAGAGCGGGCGCACGGGCGTGCTGGCCACCGCCGGTGGCGCACCCTGGTTGGTCCGGACGGGCGACGTCGTGCTGCTTGGGAGCCGGCTCGACCCCGCGTGGACCGATCTCCCCACCTCGGCGGGGTTCATGCCCTTCATGGACGCCCTGGTGAACCGGCTCGCGCGCGGCGAGGTGTCGCTGGCCGACGGCGCCCCGGGCGATGCCGTGCCGCTTCCCGATCAGGTGTCGGAGATCCGCCAAGGCGAGCGGGACTGGCGGGTCGAAGGCGGCGGCACCTTCCGGCCGGGCGAGCCGGGGGCGTACTACCTCCTGGCGGGACCGGACACGGTCGGCGCGATCACCGCGAACATCGATCCGCGCGAGTCGCTCCTCCAGTCCGCGAGCGACGGGCAGGCGCGGCGGCTGTGGAAGGGCGCGCGGCTCGTCGCCCTCGCCGACGCGGGCGACGCCACGTTCAGCTCGGCCGCCCGCGGGGATCTCCGGGGGCCGCTCCTCTGGGCCGCCCTGCTGCTCGGGCTCGGCGAGATGGCGCTCGCGAGCCTCTGGCGCCGGGAGCCCGCATGAAGCTCCGCCCCGTGCTCGAGGCCTTCGGCCGGTCCCCCGGGGCGATCGAGCTCGCCGAGCGGCTGCCCGCGCGCGCGGAGGCGCTCCGGCTCGGCGGGCTGCACGGCTCGAGCGGGGCCGTGCTGGCGGCGTGGCTCGCCGCGCGTTTCCCGCAGCGACTCCTGGCGGTCGTGGCCCCCACGCCGGGGGAGGCCGAGCGCTGGCTCACGGATCTCGCCCACCTGACCGACGACGGGGTGGCCCTCTACCCGCAGCGCGAGGCATTGGGGGAGGACGAGCCCCACTACGAGATCGCCGGCGAGCGCGCCGAGACGATCGAGGCGCTGCTCCAGGGCCGGCTCCGCGTGCTCGTCACCACGTCTCGCGCGACGGCCGAGCGCACGCTGATGCCGGCGGCGCTCGAGCGGCTCCGGCTCCGGCTCGCGACCGGCGAGCGGCGGCCGCCCGGGGACGTCGCCCGGACGCTCGAGCGGATGGGCTACCGCCGCGTGCCGACGGTGACCGAGGTCGCCGAGTTCAGCATCCGCGGCGGCATCGTCGACGTGTACGGCTTCGGCATGGCGGCGCCGGCACGGCTCGAGTGGTGGGGCGACGACGTGTCGTCGATCCGCGGGTTCGACCTGACGACCCAGCGCTCGCTGCAGGAGCTGAGCGAGGTGACGATCCTGCCGATCACGACGTCGGGGGTGAGGGAGGACGCGGAATCCGATGCAGGGCGCCTCCGCACCGGTCCGGGCGACCCGAATGGAGCGTCGCTCCGGCGAACGCTCCTCGAGCTGCTGCCATCCGACACCATCCTCATCGAGGAGGCCGCGGGCCCCGACCGGGACGAAGTGCAGCGCGCCTGGAGCGAGGCGCAGCACCACCTCGAGGTGGCTCGCCGGCTGGGGGAAGACGTGCCCAGCCGGGCGGACATCCTGGACGCGCCCGAGTCGTGGAGTGCCAGGCTGGCCGGGTTTCCCCGCCTCCTGCTGCGGGACGAGCGGGTGGACCTGCAGTTCGGCTTCTTCCCGCCGGAAAAGATCGACCGCGACCTGAACCGGCTGCGCGCGCTGATCGGCGGCTCGCCGGCCACGCTGATCCTGTGCGACAACGAAGGCCAGCTCGAGCGGCTCGAGGAGCTGCTCGAGGAGGGGGGGCGCGGCGCCGTCCGGGCGACGCTCGCGATCGGTGCGCTCGACGGCGGCTTCGTCATGCCGTCGCTCCGGGTGCTGACCGACCACGAGATCTTCCGCCGCGCGCGCCGCCTTCGCCGGCCGCGGCGCTACCGGCAGGCGGCGCCCTCGGCCGCCACGGGCGCGCTGGTCGAGGGCGACTACGTGGTGCACCTCGAGCACGGCATCGGCATCTATCGCGGCATCCAGACCATCACCGCGGGCGAGTCGACGCTGGAGGTGGCGATCGTCGAGTACGAGGGGGGCGACCGGCTCAACGTCCCGCTCTACCGGCTCGACCAGGTCGAGCGCTACCGGGCAGCCGGAGAGGACGGCGACCGCCCGCCCCCGCGGATCCACCGGCTGGGCGGCTCGTCCTGGGCTCGCGTTCGCGAGAAGACCCGGCAGGCCATCAAGCAGATGGCCGTCGAGCTGCTCGAGCTGTATGCCCGGCGGACGGTCACGGGAGGGTATGCCTTTCCCCCCGACCAGCGGTGGCAGCGCGAGCTGGAGTCGAGCTTTCTCTACGAGGACACGCCCGACCAGCGGAAGGCGACGGAAGAGGTGAAGGCCGACATGGAGCGGCCGCGCCCGATGGACCGGCTGCTGGTGGGCGATGTGGGCTACGGCAAGACCGAGATCGCGGTCCGAGCCGCGTTCAAGGCCGTCCAGGGCGGCAAGCAGGTAGCCGTGCTGGTGCCCACGACCATCCTGGCGGAGCAGCACGGCCGCACCTTCATCGAGCGGCTGGCGGATTTTCCCGTGACGATCGAGGTGCTCTCCCGGTTCCGGACGGCCAAGGAGCAGAAGGTGGCGCTCGACCGGCTCGCGGACGGCAAGATCGACGTGATCATCGGCACCCACCGCCTGCTCTCGAAGGACGTGCTGTTCAAGGACCTGGGACTGCTGGTGGTGGACGAGGAACACCGCTTCGGGGTGAAGCACAAGGAGCGGCTCAAGGCGCTCCG
>DASSYY010000211.1:0-6657 GCA_035703025.1 Gemmatimonadales bacterium
CCTTACGCCCCGCGATCGGAGCGGGTCGACTCCGACAGCCAGGAGCGCACGGCGCGCAGCACGTCGGGCAGATCGAACGGCGGGGCGAGGAAGCGGAGGTCATCGGGCAGGCCGGACGAAGTGTCGTCCTCCATGCCGACCTGGTCCGCGATCCCCAGGATCGGCACGGCCGGCGCGAGCGCCCGCAGCCGATGAGCGAGGGCGACCGTGCTGGCATCCAGCACCCGGGCGGCCAGCACGAGCAGGGACGGCGACGTGTCGCTCTCGGTGAGCGCCGCGGCTGCGCCCGGCGCATCGGGGCAGGCCACGACCTGGAAGCCCGAGCGCCCGAGGAATTTGGCGACGGTCTGGCGCAGCATGGGCTCGGCCTCGACGAGCAGAATGGTCGGGCGGGAAGGCCGGGCGGGGGACGGGCGGGGCGACATGGGCATTCGACACCTGCCCGGGTGCGACCACGGCGAACGTTGATGAAACTGCCTGGTAAGCGCATCATTGGGCAATGGGCGGACCGGCCCACCGTCCAGACCTTCTCACCGCAAGCGAGACTTGACGAGATGCCATTGCAACGCCGCCCGCTGCCCTCGAGCCTCCTGTTCGGCCGCACCTTTCTCCGGCATCCGAAGATGCTGGGCTCGGTGGTCCCCAGCAGCCGATTCCTGATCTCGCGCATCCTGCGCCAGGCCGACTGGGGGCGGACGCGGGTAGTCGTGGAAGCGGGCCCCGGCGTGGGCACCCTCACCACGGCCATTCTCGACCGGCTCCACCAGGAAGGCACCGTCGTCGCATTCGAGATGAACCGCACCTTCGTGACCCACCTCCGCGGCGAGATCGCCGATCCGCGGTTGGCGGTCCTTCACCGCTCGGCGGCCGACGCAGGGCCCGCGCTGGCGGAGCGGGGGACCGGCAAGGTCGACCTGCTGGTGTCGGGGATTCCGCTCAGCGGCCTCACCCGGCAGGCTCGGCTCGACCTCGTGGCCGGATGGCGGCAGCTGCTGAGCCCGGGCGGCGTGATGGTGGTGTACCAGTTCACCCGATCGGTGGTGCCGGACCTGCGCCGGGTGTTCGGCCACGTGCGGCAGGAGTTCGAGCCGCTCAACGTGCTGCCCGCCTGGGTCTGGCGGTGCGAGGCACCCGCCTGAGGGCGGCTCGGCGTCCCGTCGTCGGCCCTTCTCGACCCGCCCGGAGTTCCGGGCGGGTCTTTCGTCGAATGGGGATGCCACGTGTGGGGTATTGCGGGAGGTCCCCGCGACTCCTAAGTTCCCGCGCTGTTGAATGAAGATTCAAATTCTCTGCCGCACTCGAGGCCTGCCGTGACCGCCGGACCCCGTTCCCCAGCAGCGCCCGATCTCCCGAGGTGGCACCGACGGCCCGAGGCCCGCCCGCGGGAGATCCTGGATGCAGCCCTCGCGGCGTTCGTGGCGGATGGCTACGAGGGCGCCACCATCGCGGACGTGGCCCGGCGGGCCGGTGTGAGCCCGGGCCTGGTCGTGCACTACTACCGCACCAAGGCGGAGCTGTTCGCGGCCGTCATCGAGGACCGATTCCTTGGATTCGTGGCCGGTGAGGAGGCGCTCCTGGCCGCGCACCGCGGCTCGTCCCGGGACCTGCTCGAGCAGCTCGTGCGCCGGCTGTGGCAGCACCTCTGGCGTCCCGGAACGGTGGAATTGAGCCTGCTGGTGAAGGCCGAGCGCTCGGAGTTCCCCGAGGCGACCCAGACGCTCTTTCAGCAGCTGGGCGAGCGCTGGCGGCGCCTGTTCGAGGACGTGCTGGAGCGAGGCGCGCAGCGGGGGGAGTTCCGCTGGTCGGGGCCCCACGCCGCCCGGGTCCTCGGCGCAGCCGTCGTCGGCGTCGTCGAGTCGTCACGCTGCTTCGGCGAGCTCGACCAGCGCCCGTCGTCGCCTGACGAGCTGTGGGCTGCGCTCGTCGACCTGTTCGACCACGGCGTCCTGGCCAGGGTGCCGGCCGACGTGCCGAGCCCTCAGGGAGATCCGTCATGAGAACCGCGCGCGCCATCCTGTTCGGCGTGGCCGCCGTCGGCTGCCACGGAGGCGCCGACGCGCCGCCCCCGCCGCCGCCGCCCGAGGTGAGCGTCGTCTCGCTCAGCCCGCGCACCCTGCCGCTGTCGTACGAGTTCGTCGGCGAGGTGCAGCCGATCCGGCGGGTCGAGGTCCGGGCCCGGGTCGACGGCATCATCGAGTCGCGGCCGTTCACCGAGGGCGCCTTCGTGAAGGCCGGCGACGTCCTCTACCGGCTGGAGAGGGTGCGCTCCGACGCCGCCTACCGGAGCGCGGCGGCTCAGCTCGCCAACGCCCAGCGCACGCTGGCGCGGCTCGAGCCGCTGCTGGCCCGTAACGCCGTCGCCCAGCAGGATGTGGACAACGCGCGCACCGACGCCGAGTCGGCCCAGGCCGCGCTGGACGAGGCGACCAAGAACCGGTCCGACGCAGTGGTGCGCGCCGAGATGAGCGGCCGGGTGGGGCGGACCCTGCTGGAGGTGGGAGCGCGGGTGACGGGTCCCTCGGATCTGCTCACGACCGTGGAGCAGGTCGACCCGGTCTACGTGGCCTTCCGCCCGTCGAGCCAGGACCTGCTGCGCTGGCGCCAGGACCCGGAGTCGCGCGACCTGATCCGTCCCGGAAGCCGCCTCACGGTGAAGGTGGTGCTTCCCGACGGCTCCGAGCTCCCCCGCGCGGGCAAGCTCGACTACGTCAGCCCGTCGCTCGACCCGGCCACAGGGACGCAGGAGTTCCGGGCGCTGTTCACCAACAAGGACCTCCTGCTCGTCTCCGGCCAGTTCGTCCGCGTCCGCCTCGAGGGCTTCCAGCGCGACAGCACGCTGGCCGTGCCCCGCCGCGCCGTGCAGCAGTCGCTCGGGCGGCAGTTCGTGCTGGTAGTGGGGCAGGGCGACACGGTCGCCGCACGGGACGTGCAGACCGGGGCCTGGAGCGGCGATGCCTGGATCATCGAGCGGGGTCTCGCGGCCGGGGATCGGGTGATCGTGGACGGCGTGCAGAAGGCGGCGCCGGGCCGGCCGGTCAAGCCCGTGCCGGCGGTGGATTCGACCGGGTCGGTAGCGCAGTCGGGAGGCAGCGACTGATGCACGCGCCGACCGATCCAGCACCGCACCAGGTCCGCTACTTCTTCATCCGCCGGCCGGTGCTGGCGGCCGTGATCTCGATCGTCATCGTGCTGCTCGGCGGCTTCGCACTGATGCAGCTGCCGGTGTCGCGCTACCCGCAGATCACCCCGCCGTCGGTCCAGGTGTCCGCCACGTACCCCGGCGCTACCGCCGAGGACGTGGCGCTGGCGGTGGCGGCGCCGATCGAGCAGCAGCTCTCGGGGCTGGACGGCCTGCTGTACTACAAGTCGTCCAACTCCAGCAACGGGGTCATGAATCTGCAGGTGTACTTCGACTTCGGCCGCGACCAGGACCTCGCGGCGGTCGACGTGCAGAACGCGATCAAGGTCGCCGAGCCCCAGTTGCCCGAGGAGGTGCGCCGCCAGGGTGTGACCATCAAGAAGGCGCAGACGGACATCCTGCTGGTGGCCTCGCTGACGTCGGAGGACCCGCGCTACGACGCGACCTACCTCGCCAACTACGCCAAGCTCTACGTCGTCGACGAGCTCAAGCGGCTGAACGGTGTCGGCGACGCGACCGTGTTCGGCGGCCTCGACTTCGCCATGACGATCCGGCTCGACCCGGACCGCATGGCCCAGCTCGGCCTCACCGTGGGCGACGTGAAGGACGCGGTGAAGGAGCAGAACGCCACCAACCCGGCCGGCACGCTCGGCCGGGAGCCGTCGCCACCGGGCACCGAGCTCACGCTGCCGGTCACGGCGCTGGGCCGGCTGCAGACCGCCGAGCAGTTCGGGGACATCATCGTCCGCGCGCGCGAGGACGGCTCGTTCGTCCGGGTCAAGGACATCGGAACCGTGCAGCTCACCTCGCAGAATCTCGACCTGGTGGGCCGGCTCAACGGGCGCCCGACGGCGAACATCCTGATCTACCTCCGGCCCGGCGCCAATCAGCTCCAGGTGCGGAAGGCCTTCGAAACCCGCATGCGGGAGCTGGCCCTCGGCTTTCCGACCAACGTCACCTGGACGGTGCCGTTCGACGCAACGCCGTTCGTCACCGCGTCGATCGAGGAGGTGGCCAAGACGCTCGGCGAGGCGATGCTGCTGGTCACGCTGGTGGTCTTCCTCTTCCTCCAGAGCTGGCGGGCGACGCTGATCCCGGTGCTCGCGGTGCCGGTGAGCGTCATCGGGACCTTCCTCGGGCTGCTGGCGCTCGGCTACTCGGTCAACGTGCTCACGCTGTTCGCGCTGGTGCTGGCCATCGGCATCGTGGTGGACGACGCGATCGTGGTGATCGAGAACGTCGAGCGCATCATGGACGAGGAGAAGGTCTCGGCCACGGCGGCGGCCGACAAGGCCATGCGGCAGGTGGCCGGCGCGCTGGTGGCGATCGTGCTCGTGCTCTGCTCGGTGTTCATTCCGGTCGCGTTCCTGGGCGGGATCACGGGAACGATGCTGCGGCAGTTCGCCGTCACGCTCGTGGTGGCCGTGGTGCTCTCGGGGCTCGTGGCGCTCACGCTGACCCCGGCCCTGTGCGCCCTGCTGCTCAAGTCGACGCCGCACGACACGCACAACCCGTTCTTCCGCAAGTTCAACGACGTGTTCGACCGGACGACCGGCGGCTACACCAGGAACGTGGGCCGGATCCTGGGACGTCCCAAGACCGGCATCGCCGGATTCGCCGTGCTGCTGGTGCTGGCGTTCGTGCTCTACCGCCACGTGCCCCGCGCGTTCATCCCTACCGAGGACAAGGGTTTCTTCGTGGTGGCGATGCAGCTGCCGGACGGCGCCTCGCGCCAGCGGACGGACAAGGTCGTCGAACAGGTGGAGAACATCCTGCGGAAGGAGACGGGCATCCGGCAGTTCACCGGTCTGGTCGGCTTCAACCTGCTCGCGGGGGCGAACCAGTCGAACGGCGCGACCATGTTCGTCCTGCTCAAGGACTGGAAGGAGCGCGGCAAGGACGAGTCGCTCGACAAGATCCTGGGACGGGTGAATGGCCAGCTCTTCGGGCTCCGGAACGCCCTGGCCTTCGGCTTCAACTTCCCGGAGATCCCGGGACTGGGCTCGACGGCGGGCCTCGAGCTCAATCTCCAGGCCCGGAGCGGGCAGGATGTGCCCACCTTCGCGCGGCAGGTCAAGGCGGTCCTGGCGGACATGGGCAAGCTGCCCGAGACGCCCGGCGCGGCCACGACGTTCCGGGCCGAGGTCCCGCAGGTGTACCTCCACGTCGACCGGGAGACCGCCAAGGCGCGCGGCGTCAAGCTGGACGACCTCTTCGCCGCCCTGCAGACCATGCTCTCGTCGCTCTACATCAACGACTTCAACCTCTTCGGCCGGACCTACCGGGTGCAGGCCGAAGCGCAGTCGCGCTTCCGACAATCGCCGGAGGACATCGGCCGGCTCTACGTGCGCGCCGAGAACGACGAGATGATCCCGCTCTCCGCCCTGACCCGCACGGAGTTTCGCGCCGCGCCGAGCGTGCTGAACCGGTTCAACGGCTTCCCGTCGGCGCTGGTCACGGCCACGGCGCCGGCCGGCGTGAGCTCGGGCCAGCAGCTGGACGCCGTCGAGCAGCTGCTGCGGACGAAATACGAGGCGGAGGGGCTCGGCTTCGCCTACAGCGGCCAGTCGTTCCAGGAGCGGGCATCGGGCGGGCAGGCGGGCCTGGTATTCACGCTGGGTCTGGTGCTGGTGTTCCTGGTGCTGGCCGCCCAGTACGAAAGCTGGTCAATCCCCTTCGCCGTGATCCTGGGGATTCCGTTCGGCGTGCTGGGCGCCTTCCTCGGCGTGTGGCTCCGGGGCATTCCGAGCGACATCTACTTCCAGGTCGGCCTCATCACCGTGGTGGGGCTCGCGGCCAAGAACGCGATCCTGATCGTGGAGTTCGCCAACGCGCTCCGGTCGCGGGGCGCGAGCGTGCGCGAGGCCGCGACCGAGGCCGCGCGCGAGCGGTTCCGGCCCATCCTGATGACGTCGTTCGCTTTCATCTTCGGCGTGGCGCCGCTCACGATCGCGAGCGGCGCGGGAGCGGCCAGCCGGCATTCGCTCGGGACCGGCGTCTTCTTCGGGATGCTCACGGCCACGACGGTCGGCATCTTCTTCATCCCGCTCTTCTTCGCGGTGATCCGCGGAGTCTCCGAGCGGCTGTCTCGGCGGGCGCACGCGGAGGCACCCGTACGCGTGGCGGAGGGCGCATGAGCTCGAGCCCGCAGGCTGAACGCTGCCGGGGCGCCGATCGGCAGGGCGCCCGGCCCGGCCTGGCCGTCGCAGTGGCCGGCCTCATGGTGGCCGGGTGCGCGGTGGGGCCCAAGTATCACGAGCCTGGCGTTGCCCCGGCCGGCACGTCGGTCGGCGTGAGCACGAGGGACACCGCGCTCCGGAGCTTCTACGACTCGCTCGCGATCGCGGCGGACTCGGTCGAGGCCGCCGGCCCCACCGATTCCACCGGCGTCGGGTTCCCCGCGCCCGCCCCGCGCCGGGCGCCGGTGCTCGTGGCCGACTCGACCGACCTGGCCTGGCTGGAGGTGCTGCGCGACACCACGCTGGTGGGCCTCGTGCGCTCCGCGGTGCGGGAGAATC
>DASSYY010000306.1:0-4907 GCA_035703025.1 Gemmatimonadales bacterium
TCACGGGATAGCCCACCTCGCGGGCCAGGCCGAGCGCCGGGCCGAGGTCGTCCACCGGCGCGCTCGCCCCAGGCACGATCGGGACACCGGCCGCCTGCATGCGGCGGCGTGCCTCGGTCTTGTCGCCCATGGCGCGGATGGCGTGGGCCGGCGGCCCGACCCAGACGAGCCCCGCGCGCTCGACCGCCTCGGCGAACGCCGCCCGCTCGGCCAGGAAGCCGTACCCGGGATGCACCGCGTCGGCGCCCGAGGAGACGGCCGCGTCGACCAGCCGAGCGATGTCGAGGTAGCTCTGCGAGGGCGCCGCGGGGCCGATCGCCACGGCCCGATCGGCGGCGCGGACATGGGGACTCGAGCGGTCCGCCGCCGAGTACACCGCCACCGCCTCGAGACCCTCCTCGTGGCAGGCGCGCACGATGCGTAGGGCGATCTCGCCGCGGTTGGCGATCAGGACGCGCTTCAAGAGGCGGAGACTGCCGGAATCACGGACGGCAGGCGGGCGGCGGGGCGTCCCCGAGGAAGAGAAGCAGGCTGCCGCAGAGCAGCACGTTGTGGCTGGCCGCGGCCTCGTAGACGCCGCGGACGTCCTGCACCCAGGGCGAGCGGTCCTGGCGGCTGGCCTTGAGCAGCTCCACGACGCTGAGGGCGTCGGGGCCAGGCGAGGCCGGCCGGCTGAGACGGACCAGGCGGAACGGCACCCACGCCAGCGCGGGCGCGGCGGCGAGGTCGGTGGACGGGCTCAGGCAGAGCGTGCGGCTGGTCGACGCCGCGGCGAGCGCACCCTGTACGGGCAGGGACGGATCCACCCCCATGGCGGCCGCCATCCGCCCGCGGTACACCGAGTCGGTGGCGTAGAGCGCGGGGCGGATGGGGAGGACGTCGAGGGAGGGACGCTGCTGGCTGCCGTACAGGACCGAGACCGCTTCGAGATCGCTGCCGGTGAGAAGGACGCCGCCCGAGGGACACGAGGTGATGAGATTGGCGCCCAGCTCGATGATGTAGGCCGGCAGCGGGGGAGCATCCGCTCGCATGCGGGTGTAGCGGACCGGATCCCAGCCGGAGTCCTCGATCGTCACCAGCGCGCGGTCGATCTCGGTGACCGCCCGGAAGACCAGCCCGGAATCGACCGACAGACGCACGGCCTGGTCGAAGGCCGTCGCGGCGAAATCGAGGTAGAGGAGGCCGTCGGGATCGCCGCGGTGGCCGTGGAGGTGCCAGTCGCGGGAATCGAACAGGTAGAACCGGCCCAGCTGCAGCCAGGCCCGTCCGTCGTCGGGCGCGGTCGCGAGGTAGTGGCCCAGGAGGTCGATCGCCATCTGGCGCTCGCCCTCGCGCTCCAGCGCGGCCGCCCGCGGCGCCACGTTCGGATCGATAGCACCCTGCGCCGCCAGACGGGACACCCCGGCGAGCGCCAGCAGCACGGACAGCGCGCCGCGAGCGAAGACGCGCGGGAGCGACCGGCCGACAGCCACTTCGAAACGGGACGCGTGGACCATGTATCTCAAGTATGGTGAAGGACTTCGAACTTCGCTAGCCCTCGAGCCCGCCCGCCCGCTCAGAGCGGGATGTTGCCGTGCTTCTTGGCGGGGTTGCGGTCCCGCTTGGTGCGAAGCGCCCGGAGCGCGTCGATCAGGCGCGGCCGGGTGTCCCGGGGGTCGATGACGTCGTCGATGTACCCTCGGGCCGCGGCGGTGTACGGGTGCGCGAACTTCTCCGTGTACTCGTCGATCAGGCGGGCGGTGGCCGCCGCCGGGTCGTCGGCGCGGGCGATCTCGTCCTTGAACAGAATCTCCACCGCGCCCTTGGGCCCCATCACCGCGATCTCGGCCGAGGGCCAGGCCAGGTTCACGTCCCCCCGGATGTGCTTCGAGCTCATGACGTCGTAGGCCCCGCCGTAGGCCTTCCGGGTGATCACGGTCAGCTTGGGCACGGTCGCCTCGCAATAGGCGAAGAGGAGCTTGGCGCCGTGCTTGATGATCCCGCCGTGCTCCTGGGCCACCCCCGGGAGGAAGCCCGGAACGTCGACGAAGGTGACGACCGGCAGGTTGAAGCAGTCACAGAACCGGATGAACCGGGCCGCCTTGAGCGAGGCGCTGATGTCGAGCACCCCGGCCAGCACCGCGGGCTGGTTGGCCACGATGCCCACCGGACGCCCGCCCAGCCGCGCGAAGCCGACCAGGATGTTGTCCGCGTAGCCCCGGTGCACCTCCAGAAAGGCCCCGTCGTCGACCACGCGGCCGATGACGCCGTGCATGTCGTACGGCTTGCTCGACGCATCGGGCACGAGGTCGAGCAGCGCCTCGTCGCGCCGGTCGACCGGGTCCTCGGTGGGCCGGAGCGGCGGATCGTCGAGATTGTTGAGCGGCAGGAAGCCGATCAGCTCGCGGATGGCCTGGAGCGACTCGGGCTCGGAGTCGTGGACGAAGTGCGAGACGCCCGACGTGCCGCCGTGGACGTCCGCGCCGCCGAGGTCGTCGAAGGTCACCTCTTCGTGCGTCACCGTCTTCACGACGTTCGGTCCGGTGACGAACATGTAGCTCACGCCCCGGACCATGAAGATGAAGTCGGTGATGGCCGGACTGTAGACCGCGCCGCCCGCGCAGGGACCGAGGATGGCGGAGATCTGGGGCACCACGCCCGAGGCGAGCGTGTTCCGCAGAAAGATGTCGGCGTAGCCGCCGAGCGAGGCCACGCCCTCCTGGATCCGGGCGCCGCCCGAGTCGTTGAGACCGATCACCGGCGCGCCGTTCCGGAGCGCCAGGTCCATCACCTTGCAGATCTTCTCGGCATGGGCCTCGCTGAGGGAGCCGCCGAAGACGGTGAAGTCCTGCGAGAAGACGTACACCAGGCGGCCGTCGATCCGGCCCGACCCCGTGACCACGCCGTCGCCGGGAATGACCTGCTGCGCGAGCCCGAAGTCGGTCGAGCGGTGGGTGACGAAGCGGTCGAGCTCGACGAAGCTGCCCTCGTCGAGCAGCAGGTCGAGCCGCTCGCGGGCGGTGAGCTTCCCCTTCTTGTGCTGCTGGGCCACCCGCGCCGGTCCCCCGCCCTGTTCGGCGAGGGCCTGGCGGTGGTGGAGCTGGTCGAGGAGCTGTCGAGGGTCGGGCATGGCGGGTGAATATAAGGCCGCTCAGCCCGCCAGTCGCTGGTACCGCCGCATGAAGCCGCGATCGATCCGGTCCTTGAGTCGCCAGGCCCACCGGCTCCACGTAACGAGCCCCTTGTAGCGAAGCAGCGCGCGCCCGTCGCAGGTGTTCAGGATCGAGAGGAAATCGCGCTGCGGCCGGAAGGCCGTGAGCGGCGCGCCCCGGGCGGCGGCCCGCAGATTCTCCCACAGGACGGGCGCCTCGCGCACCGCGTACACGCCGGACTTGGCGACCCACGGATGGTCGCGCAACGTGCCGCAGTCGCCGACTGCGAACACGCGCGGATCGGCGATGCTGCGGAGCCGGTCGTCGGTCCAGAGGAATCCGCGCGGATCCACCGGGAGACCCGAGGCGGCGAGCAGCGGTGCGCCCTGCGGGCCGGTCAGCCAGACGGCGAGATCGCTGGGGAGGCTCGTCCCGTCGTCGAGGTCCACCGCTCCAGCGCGGCCGGCCGAGCCGCGGATGCCGAGCCGGACGCGGACGCGGTGGGCCTCGAGCGCCACCCGGGCCCGGTTCTGAAACCGGCGGGCGTAGCCGGCAGGGACGCCGTCGCCGCTTTCCACCAGGGTGATCTCGCGCTCGCGGCCCGCCTGGTCCAGCACCGCCGCGGCCGCGCACGCCACTTCGACGCCGCCGGCACCGGCACCGATGATCACGACGCGCGCGGGCGAACCATCGCCGCCGGCGAGCTCGTCGATCCGCGCCTTGAGCCGCGCCGCCCGGTGGAGCGGCTTGATCCGCTCTGCGTGGCGTGCGGCCTCGCTGTCGGCGCCGATCAGGAGCGAGCCGATGTTGAACGACACGAGATCGTACGGCACGGTGCGATCGTCCTGCAGGCGCACCTGCCGCGCGGTGGGGCGGAGCTCGGCCGCGCATCCGATGATGCAGGTCGCGCCGGCACGGGCCGCGATGGCGGGGACGTTGGACGAGATGTCGTCGACGGTGTACTGGCCGGCGAGGTACCCCGGCGTCATGCCGGAATAGAAGTGACGCTCCTCGAGCGAGACGATCGTGACGGCCAGGTCCGGGCTCGGTGCGAGCGCCAGCCGGCGCAGGATCTCGAGATGGACATGGCCCGCGCCGACCAGCAGCAGCCGGATCCTATCCGGCGGCACCGAGCCCCGCTCGCAGCATGACCACGCCGAGGACCAGCATCCATGCCGCGTTGAGATGGAAGATGGGCCGATAGCGCTCGAGCTCGTCGGGCTTCGCCATGGTGATGCCGATGGCGGCGAAGCCGAGCAGGCCCGCGGTTACGGCGACCCAGCCGGGCAGGATGCCGGCGTGCAGGAGGCCCGCGGCGAGGGCGACCTGACCCAAACCGAAGAACACGCGGCCGAACCGCACCAGGCAGGTCGCGTAATGGGTGAGGACCTTGAGGCCCGCGATGAAGCGGGTGATCTCGTCCTCGCCCCGGCCGTCGAGGTCGACCGCGCCCCAGGCGCCCATGTGGTAGTAGAACGCCGCGCCCAGCGCGCCCACGATCGAGCCGATGGCGAGGACGGCCACGCCCGGCCAGATCCGCACCCGCGCATCCGGCCCCTCGACCGCAGCGGCGAGCGCCGCGGCGCCCATGATGGTGACGAGATAGCCGAAGATGTGCGCGCGATAGAGCCAGATCCAGCGGCGGTAGTCGGCGCGGATCGCGGCGAACTGCCGGGGCAGGAAGAATCCGGAGGGCCGGACGCGGAGCAGGACCCACCCCAGCCAGAGCATGAGGGCGGCCGCGACGAACAGGGAGCCCGCCACCCGCAGCGCGAA
>DASSYY010000038.1:0-2022 GCA_035703025.1 Gemmatimonadales bacterium
CCACCAGGTCGATCTGCCGCCCGCTCTCCTCGACGATCCGCAGGGCGTCGCCGCCGTGTCTCGCCTCGAGCACCGTGTAGCCCTGCCGTTCGAGGAGGCGGCGCGCCGAGCTTCGCACCGCCGCTTCGTCTTCCACCAGCAGGAGTGTCTCCGTGCCGCCGGGCAGCCGACGGCGATCGACCTTTGACGCGGAGGCCGGCTCACCGCCGAGATGACGGGGCAGCAGGACGGTGAAGATGGCGCCCTCGCCGGGCGCGCTCTCCACTGAGATGTGTCCGCCGCTCTGCTGCACGATCCCATACACGGTCGAAAGACCGAGACCGGTCCCCTTGCCGGGCTCCTTGGTCGTGAAGAACGGCTCGAAGATCCGGGCATGCATGGCGGGATCGATGCCGACGCCGGTGTCCCGCACCAGGAGCGCGACGTAGGAGCCCGGCCGCACACCGTTGCCACGCATCAGGGAATCGGCCTTCAGCTCCCGGTTCTCCGTGACCACCGTGATCCGGCCGCCCCGCGGCATCGCGTCGCGGGCGTTCACCACCAGATTCACCAGCACCTGCTCGAGCTGTCCCGGATCGGCGAGCACGTGCCAGAGTCCGGGCTCGGCCCTGATGTCGAGCACGATTTCCGCCCCGACGAGGCGGCGGAGCATCCCCTCGGTACTCTCCACCACCGTGTTGAGCGAAAGCACCTTGGGCTGGAGCACCTGGCGGCGGCTGAAGGCGAGCAGCTGGCGGGTGAGCCCGGCCGCGCGCTGGCCGGCCTGGCGGATCTGCTCGATGTCGCCGCGGATGGGATCACCCTGCCGGATCTCCTCCAGCAGCAGCTCGCAGTAGCTCAGGATCGCGGTGAGCAGGTTGTTGAAGTCGTGGGCAATTCCGCCCGCCAGCTGCCCCACGGCTTCCATCTTCTGCGCCTGGCGCAGCTGCTCTTCACTCCGCCGCAGGGCCTCCTCGGCGGCGCGCTGCTCGGTCACGTCCTGATTGAGGACGATGGCCCCTTCAATCGCGCCGCCAGCGGCCATGATCGGTACCGCGGAATTCAGGATGACGCGCTCGGAGCCGTCGAATCCCTGGATCCGGATCAGCTCGTTCAGGGAGATCTCACCGTCGCGGATGGCCCGCGCCCCCGCCCACTCATCCGGCGCGATCGGGCGTCCGCTCTCCACCCACCAGCCCTTGAACTGGTCGAAGCCATCGATGCCGACGTAGCGGGCACCGCCCCACAGCTGCTGACCGGCGGCGTTGCCGTAGATGATGCGGCCACTGGGCCCTACCACCCAGACGCCTACCGGCAACGTCTCCAGCACCTGCTGGAGCAGCCGGGTGGACTGCGCCAGGGCTTCGACGTTCCGGTAGCGCTCGATGGCGATCCCCGCGAGGTGGCTGGCGATCCCCATGACCCGCAGCTCCTCGGCGGACGGCTCCCTCGACTCCCGGTAGTAGTTGGCGAAGGTGCCGAGCACGGTACCCGACGTCGAGAGAACCGGTACCGACCAGCAAGCGCGCAACCCGCCCGCCATCACGACCTCGCGGCCGGGATTGTCCCACAGCGGATCGGTCGCGATGTCGCGCACGACGACGGGCGTGCCCCGGTATGCCGCGGTGCCGCAGCTTCCGTGTGACGGCCCGACCGGCACCAGTCGCACCGCGATCGCGACCTCCGGCGGCAGCGACGGCGCGGCGGCCAACCTGAGCTGGTCGCCGCCCGGCTCCAGCGTCATCAGGGAGACCGCGCCGGTGCCGTGCTCCTCAGCGAACCGCACGATGCCCTCCAGCACGCTGCCGAGGTCCTCGCCGGTGGCGATCCGCTCGAGCAGCCGGCTCTGGCCCGCGGCGAGCGATTCGGCGCGTCCCCGCTCCGCGATATCAGCGCGAAGCTCGGCCTCGACCTCCCGCTCACGGCTCACATCGGCCAGCGCGCCGACCACGCGGACCGCCTCGCCCATCCGGCCGGTCACGACGTAACCGCGCGCCGTGACCCGGGCGTAGCTCCCGTCGCCTCGCCGGAAGCGATACTCCT
>DASSYY010000096.1:0-8850 GCA_035703025.1 Gemmatimonadales bacterium
CGGTGCTCGCGCGCGAGCCGGCTCATCCCCCGGATGACGGACTCCCGGAAGCCATGGGTGCGGCGGGCGGTGGACATGGGACTCCGGTGGTGGGTGAAAGGGAAGAGTAATGGGCAGGCGGTCGGGCGGGCAGGCGGTCGGACGGGCGGTCAAGCGGTCAGGCGGTCGGGTGGGGTCAGGGATTCGAGGCGCTGGGCGGCGCAAGGGGGCGGACGCGCCGATAAAGGCCATAGACGAGCTTGCCAGTCTGGTCACGCAATGACTCGGGCGAGCGCCACTCGGCCTCGTCGCACACGCCGCGATCGCGGCTGAAAGCGAGTAGATAGCTGAGCTCGGCGAGCGAGCCCAGCGAAATGTTCAGGAAGCGAGCAAACTCGCGACGTCCGCGCCTCGCCGCGCCCTCGGCGATGTTGGTCAGTATCGAGAGCGACGCCCGCCGCACCTGAGATGTCAGCCCATACGTTTCGCTCCGCGGCCACCAATCACTCGCGGCGTACACTTCCAGCGCGAGCCGATGCGCCGACCTCCATGCTTCGAACCGCTCATATGCGATCATGCCAGACCCTATCACAGACTCCCACTCGTGCCGGTATCACCGCATTTCAGCGCTCGTCAATTCCGTTCACCTTCCACTGACCGCCTGACCGCCTGACCGCCTGACCGCCTGACCGCCTGACCGCCTGACCGCCTGACCGCCTGACCGCCTGACCGCCTGCCCGCCTGCCCGCCTGCCCGCCTGACCGCCTGCCCGCCCGCCCGCCCCATGGAACCGATTTCCCAAACGCCGCGTTACCCCCGCGTTGGCTCCATTGTTAATCGCGTCCTCACCCAGCGTTGCGATCGAGTAAGGAAGCCGCTCCCCATGCGCGTGCTGATGTTCGGTTGGGAGTTCCCCCCGTTTCAGGCCGGCGGCCTCGCGACCGCGACGCTCGGCCTGGTAAAGGGACTCCTCAACCAGGGGATCGAGGTCACGCTGGTCGTGCCGTTCTCGCTCTCCGCCGCCTCGGAGGTGCCCAACCTCCGTCTCGTCAGTGCGGCCGATCCGCGTCCGGGCCTCCGGTCCATCCGCGTCGACTCCCCGCTGGCACCGTATGCCGGCGCGGAGGAGTACCGCGTGCTGGCCGAGCAGGGGAGTGGCGGCACCCGGGGTGGGGCGGTATACGGCGCCGATCTGTTCGCCGAGGTGGAGCGGTACGCCGCGATCGCAGAGCGGATCGCCCGCGAGGAGCCGCACGACCTGATCGACACCCACGACTGGATCACGTTCGAGGCCGGGCGCCGCGCGCGGGCCGTGTCCGGCAAGCCGCTCGTCGCCCACATCCACGCCACCGAATACGACCGCTGCGGCGGCCCCGGTGACCCGGAGATCCACCGGCGCGAGGCGCTCGGGATGCAGCTCGCCGATCGGGTCGTCAGCAACAGCCACATGCTGAAGCGCCAGGTGGTCGAGCGATACGCCATCCCGGCCGGCAAGATCGACGTGGTGCACTTCGGCATCGAGGTGCCGGAGGAAGTGGCCCCGCTCGACGACGTGCCGGTGACCCGCGGCCGGCCGACCGTCCTCTTCCTCGGCCGTGTCACCCGGCAGAAGGGCCCCGAGTATTTCCTCAACGTCGCCCGCCGAGTCGCCGACCACGTCCCCGACGTCGAGTTCATCCTGGCCGGCACGGGCGACTTGCTGCCAGGCATGATCGAGCGTGCGGTGGAGCTCGAGCTCGCCGAGCGGATGCATTTCGCGGGTGCCGTCAAGGGTGACGAGGTGGACCGGCTGTACCGCGCGGCCGACGTCTGCGTCATGCCTTCGGTCAGCGAACCGCTCGGCCTCGTGGCGCTGGAGAGCCTGCGGAACGGGACGCCGTGCATCATTCCGAAGACTGCGGGCGTGGCCGAGGTACTGCGGCACGCCATGCGGGTGGACTACTGGGATGTGGATGACATGGCGGACAAGGTGATCGGGCTGCTGGCGCACCCGCAGCTCTGGGAAGAGCTGAGCGACGGAGGGCTCGACGAAGTGCGCGACGAGCGGCTCGGGCTGGACCAAGCCGCACGGCGGACCGGGCAGGCGTATGCGGCGGCCACGCGCCACCAGACACCTTGAGCTGAGCGAGGGGGCCGGAGCCGATCCATGGCCCGGTTGCTTGGACCAGAATGACTCGGGTGGGCTCACCAATTCGAATCAGGCGAGGAGTACCGATGCCCGACATCTGCTTCTACTTCCAGGTCCACCAGCCCTACCGCCTCCGCCGGTATCGGGTCTTCGACATCGGCACCGGGACCACCTACTTCGACGATCGCGCCAATCGCGACATCCTCCGCCGCGTCGCCGACAAGTGCTACATCCCGACCACCCGCCTGCTGAGCGAGGCCATCCGGCGCTCGGGCGGGAGGTTCCGGATCGCCATGAGCCTGAGCGGCGTGGTGCTCGACCAGCTCGAGGCCGACGCGCCCGACGCGCTCGCAAGCTTCCAGGAGCTGGTGGCCACCGGCGGCGTCGAGCTGCTCGGCGAGACCTTTCATCACAGCCTCAGCGCGCTCCGCGACCCGGAGGAGTTCCGGGCACAGGTGCGACTCCACGGCGCCGCGCTCGAGCGTCATTTCGGGCGTCGGCCGACGGTCTTCCGCAACACCGAGCTCATCTACGACGACGCCATCGCGCCGATGGTGGCCGGCCTCGGCTTCTCCGCCATGCTGGTCGAGGGCGCCGATCACGTCCTGGGCTGGCGCTCCCCCAACTTCGTGTACGAGAGCGCGTCGGCCCCGGGATTGCGACTGCTGCCGCGCAACTACCGGATCACCGACGACGTCGGCTTCCGGTTCTCGAACCGGGACTGGGACGGCTGGCCCCTCACCGCCGACCGGTGGGCCGACTGGATCGCGCGGGCGGCGGAACCCAGTGTCCACGTCTTCATGGACTACGAGACCTTCGGCGAGCACCAGTGGGCCGAGACGGGGATCTTCGACTTCCTGGAACGTCTGCCGGCCGCCCTCGCGGCGCGGAACATCGCCTGCGTCCACCCGTCCACCCTCGTCATGCGGCGACCGGCGGGCACGCTGAGCTTTCCGACCGCGACCTCCTGGGCCGACGTCGAGCGCGACACCAGCGCCTGGCTCGGCAACCGGATGCAGCGGGCTGCCTTTGACCGGCTCTACCGGCTGGGAGCCCAGGTCAAGGCGCTGGGCGACCAGTGGCGGCTCGAGGCCTGGCGGCGGCTCACCACCAGCGATCACTGCTATTACATGTGCACCAAGTGGTTCGCCGACGGTGACGTGCACAAGTACTTCAACCCGCACGCCTCACCATACGATGCGTTCGTGGCGTTCATGAACGCGCTGACGGATCTGGAGCGGAGCTGTGCGGCCGACCGCCCCGGCAGCCCGTGGGTGGTGGATGGGGAGATGGCAGTGGCAGGATAGGGGATCGAGAAGCCTGGGCGCTCCCGGCGGCGAGCTTCCCCACCACACGAGTCATCCTGACCGCGAGGGGGGCATACCGAAAGGCATGCCCCCTTCGCCGCGCTCGGGCGACGACTCCTGGTCCCTTCCGGAGCACCCGACTACCGGGGTATGCTGAGAGGCGCTTCTCCTTCATCACTCTTCAAGGCGGCCGCATGCTCAAGGAATTCAAAGCGTTCGCGATGCGGGGCAACGTGCTCGACCTCGCGGTCGGCATCATCATCGGTGGTGCGTTCGGCACGATCGTGAAATCACTGGTCGACGACGTCATCATGCCCCCGATCGGCCTTGCGCTCGGGAACGTGGACTTTTCGAATCTGTTCGTGCTCCTGAAGGAGGGCGACAAGGCGCCGAAGCCGTATTCGACGCTCGCGGAGGCCCACGCCGCCGGAGCGGTCACCTTGAACTACGGCCTGTTCGTCAACAGCATCATCACGTTCATCATCATCGCGTTCGCCGTGTTTCTCATCGTCCGGGCCGCCAACCGCATGAAGCCGGCCGAGGCGGAGGCCGCACCGAGCACGAAGGACTGTCCCTACTGCCGGATGCCGATCCCGGTGGGCGCCACCCGGTGCCCGCAGTGCACCTCCGACCTTCGGGCCGCCTGAGTGGACCACGCACTCACGACGACGGCCTTCGTCCTGGACGGCTACCGCATCGTCCAGACGTTGGGCGTCGTCCGCGGAATCACCGTCCGCTCGCGGAACATCTTCGGCACCATCGGCGGGTCGCTGCAGACGCTCTTCGGCGGCAACATCTCCCTCTTCACCGAGCTGTGCGAGAAGACCCGTGAAGAAGCCTTCGAGATGATGGTGAGCCACGCCGAGGCCGAGGGTGCCAACGCGATCATCGGCATCCGGTACGACGCGACCGAGTTGATGCAGGGCGTGACGGAGGTGCTCTGCTACGGGACGGCGGTGGTGGTGGAGTAGGCCTGAGCGGGGCGCAGGGAGGGGCTTGACGGGCGCCGGTATGCACTTTATGATACAAAGTACTTGATGGAGGCGACCTCCCGCGCTATCCTGGGTGCCATGGCCTCACCACACCGTCTGCCCAGCCCGCCGTCCGAGGACCCGGCACTTCACGTCCGGGCCATGGACAACCTCCGCTTCATCCGTCAGACGATGGAGCGGGCCACCGCCTTCACGGCCGTGCCGGGATGGGGCGGGGTGGGGATGGGCGTCCTGGCCCTGGGTGCCGCCCTGGTGGCAGAGACCCGCCTCACCCCCACCGAGTGGCTCGGCACCTGGCTCGGAACGTCGGCCCTGGCGCTCACGCTGGGCGGGTGGGCCATGTCGGTCAAGGCGCGACGCGCGGGCACGCCGGTGTTCTCCTACTCGGGGCGCCGCTTCGTGCTGAGCTACGTGCCGCCGCTCCTGGTCGGGGCGCTGCTGACGGGGGCGCTGGTCCGCGCGGGACAGTTCCAGGCGCTGCCCGGCACCTGGCTGCTGCTGTACGGCACCGGTGTCGTGACCGGCGGCGCCTTCTCGGTCCGGGTGGTGCCGCTCATGGGGCTCTGCTTCATGGGGCTCGGCGCGGTCGCGCTCTTCGGCCCGCCGGCGTGGGGAAACGCCCTGATGGCCGCGGGCTTCGGCCTGCTGCACATCGTGTTCGGTCTGATCATCGCGAGGAGGTACGGTGGCTGAATCCAATCTCGCCCCCAAGGGAGGGCACGGCCCCAAGCCCGCCGCTCCCCTGCACGGCGTCCGCGGCGGCGCCGCGGCCGCGCCGCTCGAGCTCGACCGGCTGATCCACGAAAGGATGCGCCTGGCGATCGTGAGCGCGCTCGCCGTGAACGAATCGCTCAGCTTCAACGAGCTGAAGGGCCTGCTGGAGACGACGGACGGCAACCTGAGCGTGCACGCGCGCAAGCTCGAGGAAGCCGGGTACATCGTCTGCACCAAGACCTTCGAGGGGCGCGTGCCCCGGACCGATTTCCGCCTGAGCGACGCCGGCCGGCGCGCGCTCGAGCGCTATCTGTCGCACATGGAAGGGCTGATCCGCGCGACCCGCGAGCGCTGAGCCGTCTCTTTTTTTGAGGACAAACTTTATGCAGCAAAGCACTTCGCATTCCGTCACCCCGACGGGAATCCACGTCGGGATCATCATGGACGGCAACGGCCGCTGGGCCACCGCCCAGGGCCGGTCGCGCGCGGCCGGCCACCGGGCCGGCGCGGCGATGGTGCGACGGATCGTCGAGGCCGCCCCCGAGTGCGGGATCGGGGTGCTCACGCTGTTCGCGTTCTCCGCCGACAACTGGCGCCGGCCTCGCACCGAGGTCGGCTGGCTCATGCGACTGTTCCGGGAATACCTCCGCGACGAGACTGCGCGCTGCGTGGCCAACGGGGTCCGGCTCGAGATCATCGGGCGCCGCGACCGCCTCGGCGCGGCGCTCCGCCGGGCGATCGAGGAAGCGCACCGCGCCACGGCGCATGGCACGCGGCTGCACCTCCGGATCGCACTGGACTACTCGTCGCGCGACGCCATGCTCCGGGCCGCCCAGTGTCTGCCGCCGGACACGGTCCCATCCCGGGAGTCGTTCGGGCGGCTGCTCGCGATCGTCGACCACGGGCTGCCGGTCCCCGAGGTCGACCTCCTGATCCGGACCGGCGGCGAGCGGCGCCTCAGCGATTTCCTGCTTTGGGAAGCGGCGTACGCCGAGCTGCTGTTCTCGCCCCTCATGTGGCCGGAGTTCGGTCCGGCCGCGCTGCAGGACGCGGTGCGCGAGTTCGCCTCCCGGGAGCGCCGCTTTGGCGGGCTGCCGGACGCGGCGGCGGGGTGAGCATGTCGCCGCGCACCCGTCAGGGTCTCGTGCTCCTCGGGACCGCGCTCGCACTGGGCCTGGTGGGCGACGCGCTCGTCCACCTCGTCCCCGGTCGCCTCGACGTGGTGCTCGGTCTGGACGCGCTGGTCCTCACGATCGTGGCCCTGGCCCAGACGGGGGCGGTGCCGCTGCCGGCCTCGCTCGCGCCACTCGCCGCGCCGCTCCTGCTGCTGGGCCTGGCACTCCTTTGGCGCGACTCTCCAATCCTGTTCGCGCTCAATCTCGGGGGCGTCGCAAGCGTCGCGGCGCTGGCCTCGCCGCGGCTGCGCTCGGTCGGCCGCCGACGCGCGGGCCTGGCCGATTACGCGCAGGCCGCGGGCGAGCTCGCCGGCGCGGCCGCGGCCGGCGCCCCCGCGCTCGTCCTGAGCGACATCGACTGGGCCACGGTGCCGCTCGATTCCCGGACGCGGCGTGCGCGGGGCACGGCACTCGGCATGGCCGCCGCCGTCCCCGTGGCCGCGGTCTTCGGCGGTCTGCTCATGCAGGCCGACCCGGCCTTCGATCGCCTGCTGACCCAGGCATTCGGCATCGAGCTGGCGCCCCTCGTCTCCCACGCCACGACCGTGCTGCTGCTGGCGTGGCTCGCGGCCGGCATCCTCCGCCTCCTCGCACGGCCCGACGGCGCGCGCCCCGCGATCATCGGTCGCCGTGGCACGCTGGGCCTGGCCGAGGTCGGCACCGTGCTGGTCGTGGTGGACCTGCTGTTCCTCGCCTTCGTCCTGGTGCAATTCCGCTACCTGTTCGGCGGGAACGACCTGGTGCGCGAGCTGACGGGTCTGAGCTACGCGGAGTATGCGCGGCGGGGGTTCTTCGAGCTGGTGACGGTCGCCGCCCTCTCCCTGCCGCTGCTGCTGGCGGCGGACCACTGGCTCGATCAGGCGGACGCGGCGCGCGTGCGGCGGTTCCGCCAGCTCGCCGGCGTAATGCTCCTGCTGCTCGACGTGATGCTGGCCTCGGCGCTGCTCCGGATGTGGCTGTACACGACGCAATTCGGCCTGACCGAGCTGCGCTTCTACACGACCGCGTTCATGGGGTGGCTCGTCCTCGTCTTCGGCTGGTTCGTGGCGACGGTGCTGCGGGGCCGGCGCGAGCGCTTCGGCACGGGTGCGCTCCTGGCGGGGTGGCTCGTGCTGGCCGCGCTCAACCTGATGAACCCCGACGCGGTCATTGCCGGTATCAATCTCGGGCGGGCGGCGCGCGGCCGACCGCTGGACGTGGTCTATGCGGCCACCCTGAGCGCCGACGCGCTGCCCACGTATCACCGTGGCCTGCCACGGCTGGGGACGAACGAGGCCTGCGAGGCGGCCTATCGGCTCAACCACCGCTGGAAGTCAGAGCTCGCCGCGAGCGGCCGGTGGACGATTGCGCTCGCCCGGGCGCCGCGCGGCCCGATCGGTTGCGGGATGGACGGGAGCGGGTGAAGCTTAGGGCATGGACCGTCTGGACCGGTACACCTGCGACGAGGCGCTGCGGCGGCTCGAGGACTTTCTCGATCGCGAGCTCGCGTCGGACGACCTTCGGAAGGTGCAGGAGCATCTCGATACCTGCGCCCCGTGCACCAGCCAATTCCAATTCGAGGCGTCCGTCCTGAAAGGCATTCGGGGGCGGCTGCAGCGGACGGATCTTCCCCCGGAGCTGATGGCGCGGATCAGGAAGATGCTGGACGACGCGGGGGGAGCGGCGTAGGGGCACATGCAATCCCGCGCGCAGCGAGGGACCTTGCCCGGCCGAGCTCGAGCTTCGGCTGAGAAGGTCCCCCGCTGCGTTTGGCTGGGCGATGTGGCCTCGGGCTACTGTCGCCGCCTCGCCACCGTCGCTCCGCGCGCCTCCGCGTCCGCCAGCATCTCTTCCTCCGCATCGACTGCCGTCAGGCACGCGAGTGCGAGCTCGGCACCCTCGAGCGTGGCGCCCCGGAGCCGAGTCCGCGCCAGCATCGCTCGGCTGAGGTCGGCGAAGGCCAGCCTTGCACCTGACAAATCCGAGAAGCTCAGGTCCGCCGACGTGAGGTCCGTACCGCTGAAATCGGCATTCCGGGCGACGACGTACGCCAGATCGCCGCGGGCGAGACGGGCGCTGCCGAACGAGGCCTCCGAGAGCCGCGCGCCGGTCCAGCGCGAGTTCGACATCTCGGCCTCGTCGAACCGGGCGCCGGCCGCCTCGACGGCGTTCATCCGGGCATCGGTCAGGGTGGCGCCCCGGAAATCGGCGCCCCGCAGATCGGAGTAGCAGAGGTCGGCGCCGGCCAGGTTGGCCCCGCGGAGATCGGCGCCGGTGAACACCATGCGGCAGAGGTCGGCGTAGCGGAGATCGATGCCGCGGAGGTCGGCGCCGGGCAGGGCACCGCCGTGAAGTGACGCCTGCGGCAGCCGCGCGCCCGCCAGCGTATCGCCGGGGAACTCGAAGATCGTGGCTCCCGTGCGCTTGTGCAGGACCAGCACCATATCGCGACGGCCGGGCTCAGCGCATCCCGGTCAGTGGGCGCCGCTCATGGCCGAGCGCAGCGCCTCCAGCTCCTCGCGCTCCACCCCCGCGCCCTGCAGGAACCCTTCCGGCAGCGTCTCCAGCCCCGCCCG
>DASSYY010000150.1:0-9618 GCA_035703025.1 Gemmatimonadales bacterium
TGAGCGAGCGCGAGATGTCCGAGATCTCCTGCACCCGGTTCTCCGCGTGCTCGGGGCTCCGCATGAGCTGCAGATAGTCGACGATGACCAGCTTCAGATCGTTGTCGATCTTGAGCCGCCGGGCCTTCGAGCGCATCTCGAGCAGCGTGAGCGACGGCGTATCGTCGATCCAGAGCTGGTACGTCTGGAGGATGCCGGCCGCCCGCGCGAGCTGGGTGAAGTCGGAATCCCGCAGCGTGCCCTGCCGGACGCGGTGGCTGTCCACCCTGGCGGTGGCGGTCAGCATCCGCTGCACCAGGGATTCCTTCGACATTTCCAGCGAGAAGATGGCGACCCCCTGCCCTTCGCTTGCCGCGTTGGCGGCGATGTTGAGACAGAAGGCGGTCTTCCCCATCGAGGGCCGGGCCGCGACGACCACCAGCTCGGAGTTCTGGAAGCCCGACGTCAGCGAGTCCAAGTCTACGAAACCGCTCGGCACGCCGGTAATCGCTTTCCCGCTGCGCTGGAGCGTTTCGATGCGCTCCATCGTGGGCCAGAGCATCTCCTTGATGCGCGTGAAGCCGTCGTTCCCGCGCTGCTGGGAGATCGTGAAGATCTTGGATTCGGCGACGTCGAGGAGGTCGTGCGCGGTGGAGTGGCCGTCGTACGCTTCGGTGATGATCGAGGTGCCGGCCTCGATCAGCCGGCGGAGGATCGCCTTGTCGCGGACGATCTTGGCGTGGAACTCGAGGTTGGCCGCGGTGGGTACCGCGTCCACCAGCTCGGCCAGGTACTCCAGGCCGCCCGCGGCCTCCAGCTCGCCGCGGCGGAGCATCTCGTCCCGGAGCGTGATGTGGTCGATGACCACCCGGCGCTCGGTGAGCGCGAGCATCGCCCGGAAGAGCCGGCGGTGGCCCTCCCGGTAGAACATGCTGTCGTCGACCATCTCCGCGGCCCGGAGCGCCGCATCCTGGTCGAGCAGCATCGCCGCCAGCACCGCCTGCTCGGCCTCCTGGCTCCAGGGAGCCGAGCGGCCGACGTAGGGATCAGCGGTCGAGAAGTTGTCTTGCGATACGGACGTCATCCCAGGTCGGCTTCTTCCAGTTCGGGTTGCGGAGCAGCGCCGCGGGATGGTACGTCACGATCAGCGGAATGCCGTTGTACGTGTGCACCTTGCCGCGCAGATCCCCGAGACTTCGCCTCACGCCGAGCAGCGACTCGCCGGCGGTCCCGCCCATGGCGAGGATCACCTTCGGCTGCAGCAGCTCGAGCTGGCGGTGGAGATAGGGGATACAGGCGGCGATCTCATCGGGCAAGGGCTTCCGATTCTGTGGCGGACGGCATTTGACGATGTTGGTGATGTACACCGAACTCCGCGGAACTTCAATAGCGTCGAGAATGGATTCGAGGAGCTGGCCTGCCTGCCCCACGAAGGGGCGGCCGGTGGCGTCTTCGGTCGCGCCCGGGCCTTCGCCGACCAGCACCAGCTTCGCGTGGGGGTTGCCCTCCCCCGGCACGGCGTGCTTGCGGCTGGGGCAGAGCTCGCAGCAGTAGGTGGTCCGGATCCGCTCCGCGACGGCATCGAGCGTCGGCAGCGCGGCCAGGTCGTTGCCCAGGAGCGCCGGCGGCGGCGAGGTGACGGCGAGACCGGGGCCGGGAATCGGCGGCGCACCCTTCCGCCACTTGGAGGTTCCGGGCGTACCCGGCGCCTCGGCCACGGCGGAAGGACCCGCGGAGGCTGCGGCCGCCAAAGCAGGAGCGTCCGTCTCGGCCGACGGCCGCGGGGCGGATTCCGTCCGTTCGTCGGGCGGTCCAAACTGGGTCCGTCGGTCGGCCGCCATCTCCGTGCCTTGCTCCCGCGCGCGAGGGTGACCGAGGATGATCTCGGCGCCGCCGAGCTCGATCTGCTGGGCAAGATAGCGCCGCCGCTCATCGGCCAAGGGCACGCTCCACCGCGTCCAGGATGGCGTCGGCCACCTCGCGCTTGGACTGGAGCGGCAGGATCCGCGCCGAGCCCTCGCGGTCGAGCAGCGCTACCCGGTTGGTCTCCACCTCGAACCCGGCCCCCGCCTCGAGCGCGTCGTTCACGACGATGAGGTCGAGGTCCTTGCGCTCGAGCTTGGCGCGGCCCTTCGCCATCGCGTCGCCGGTCTCGAGCGCGAAGCCGACCGTCACGCTCCCCGGCCGCCGCACGCCGCGGGTCGCGCCCAGGATGTCGGTCGTGGGCTCCATCGGGATCGCCAGCGCGCCGTCGTTGCGGGCGCGCTTGCTCTCGCTCGGATCGCTCGGCCGGAAGTCGGCCGGCGCGGCGGCCATGACGAGCACGTCGGCCGCGGGCAGCTCCTCGCGCACGGCGTCCTCGAGCTCCTTCGTGGTCTCCACCTTCCGGAGCTCCACGCCCACCGGCGCGGGGAGCGCCACCGGTCCCGAGATGAGCACCACGTCCGCGCCGCGCTCCCAGGCGGCCTCCGCCACCCGGTAGCCCATCTTGCCGCTCGAACGGTTGGTGACGACCCGTACCGGATCGATGCTCTCGCGCGTCGGCCCCGCGGTGACCACGACCCGGCGGCCCCGGAGCCCTCCGGTCGCGCCCCGCACGAAGCGCGCGGCGTGGGCCAGAATGGTCTCCGGCTCGCTCATCCGGCCCGGGCGCTCGGAGGGGCCTTCCGCCAGCGCGCCGATCTCGGGGCCCACCTGGCCGACGCCCCGCGCCCGCAGGCGCTCGAGGTTCGCCCGGGTCTGCGGGTGCGCGAACATCTCGTCGTTCATCGCCGGCGCGAGCAGCACGGGCGAGGACGACGCCAGCAGGAGCGTGGTGAGGAAATCGTCCGCCAGCCCCTGGGCCATGCGGGCGATGAGGTGGGCCGTCGCCGGCGCCACCAGCACCAGGTCGGCGCCCTGCCCGAGCCGGACGTGCGAGAGCGCCCCGCCTGGCTCCCAGAGGGAGCCGACGACGGGGCGCCCGGTCAGCGCCTCGAAGGTCAGCGGCCGCACGAACTCGGCGGCCGCCGCGGTGAGGATCACATCCACCCGCGCGCCCGCCTCGGTCAGGCGGCGGGCGAGCGTACAGCTCTTATAGCACGCGATCCCGCCCGACACGCCGAGAACGATACGGCGGCCGGTCCACACGGTCACGCCTCGGAGCGACGACGGCGGACGAGCTTGTAGTTGAGATCACCCTCGACGAGCGACTGCATCGCCTGCGTGGTGAGCTTCTCGCCGCTGGCGGCGAGCTGGTCCTTGGGAAACTCGTTCAGGTAGCGCGCGAACTTGGCCGCGACCAGCACGCCGAGATACTTGTTCCCGGCCTGGCGGGCCACTTCCGACGGGGTGGTGATGCGCATCGTCTCTCCTTCGGGTTGCGTCAGTCCGATCCGATTCGCGCCGCGGTCGCGATCACGTCGCGCCGCAGCCGTTCGATGAAGGCGCCGAGGCCCTCCTGCCGGCTCACCCGCCGCGCCTCGGCATCGAGGATCGCGGCCACCTGCGCCACGGCGAGCACCAGGTCCTCGTTGAAGATCGCGTAGTCGTATTCCGCCACCGCGGCCAGCTCGTCCGCCGCGCGGGTGATCCGCTCGCGGACCACCGCCGGCGCCTCGGTCTTCCGGCCGGCGAGCCGGCTCACCAGCACCTCGGCCGACGGCGGCAGCACGAACAGGTGCAGCGAGTTCGGGAAGCTCGCGCGGATCTGCCGCGCGCCCTCGATCTCGACGTCCAGCACCGCCGTGCGCCCGCGGGCGAAGATCCGGTCGATCTCGCTCCGGAGCGTGCCGTACAGGTTGCCGGCGTACGTGGCCCACTCGAGGAACTCGCCGGCCTCGACCCGCCGCAGGAATTCGCGGCGCGAGAGGAAGTGGTAGTCCACCCCTTCCCGCTCGCCCTCGCGCATGGGCCGGGTGGTGGCCGAGACCGAGTAGCCCAGATCGTCCCGCGCCTGCAGCAGATTCTTGGCGATGGTCGTCTTCCCGCCGCCCGACGGCGAGGAGAGGACCAGCAGGAACGGCTTCACTCGAGATTCTCGAGCTGTTCCCGGAACTTCTCGAGGTCGCCCTTCATCGCGATCACCTGTTGGGCGATCTCGGCGTCGTTGGCCTTGGAGCCCATCGTGTTCACCTCGCGTCCCAGCTCCTGCGCCAGGAACCCCAGCTGCTTGCCCGCCGGACGCGGCGCCGCGAGCGCCTCGCGGACCGCGGCGACGTGGGCCCGGAACCGCACCAGCTCCTCGGTGATGTCGAGCCGGTCCGCCTGAAACGCGATCTCCTGCGCCAGCCGGGTCTCGTCGGCCGGACGCCCGTCGAGCAGCTCGGCGACGGCGCCGCGCAGCCGGTCCCGCTCCCGCAGCAGCCGCTCGGGCGCCCGCCGGGCGATCACCGCCGCGGCCTGCTCGAGCAAGTCCACCCGATGACGGAGCTCGGCCGCGAGCGCCTCGCCCTCGCGTGCCCGCATCGCGAGGCATTCCGCCGCGGCCTGGGCCACGAGCGGCTCAACCTCCGCCCAGGGGACCTCGACCGACGCCTCGCTGGTCGTCGAGAGCACGTCCTGCTGCCGCGCCACCAGCTCCAGCGTCACGTCACCCGCCAGGCCCAGCGCCGACTGCAGCTCGCGAAGGCGGGAGGTGACCAGCCGGGCGCGGTCGAGGTCCACCGCGAAGCCGCCCGCCCGCTCCGGATACTCGATCCAGCGCACCTGCACCGCCACGTGGCCGCGATCGAATTCCCGCCGGAGCCGTTCGCGCAGCTCGCCCTCGAGACCGCTCAGGTCGTTGGGCAGCTTCGGCGCGAGGTTGAAGTAGCGATGGTTGACGGTCCGGATCTCGATCCGGAGCCGCCCGCCGGCCACGGGGCCCTCCGCTGCGCCGAACCCGGTCATGCTGTTGGGCAACGAGCCTCCGCGGTAACGGGATAGCCGACAAATTTAGCCTGCAACGGGACCGGTTGGTAGGGCGAGAGATAGCGCTCCGCAGGTGCCGCCGTCGTCCTGCCCGGCCGGTCGAGGCCACGGATCGGCGCTGGCAGGCACCCGGAAGCCGCTCGTGCCGCCCGCTGGCGCCGGTTGGATCAGAATAGTAGGTGAGTGCAGTAAGGGGTTCATCCCCAGCAACTTGCACTCGCGATCTCACCTAGTTCAAGAACTCCCACCGCACCCCGAAGTTGCTCCCATATGCCGGGAGCTGAAATCCCGGCACATACGTCAGCTTGGTGCCGGACAGATTGCCCCGGTCCCAGTACACCGTAAAGCTCTGGATTTGGAACTCGACCAGGCTCTTGAAGAACGTGGCCCCGCGCAGGTTGACCGGCGCCCCGGTCCCATCCCGGCCGATGGTGCCCCGCCCCCACGCTTCCATTCCCACCTGCAGCTTGAGGTCGAAGATGCCACTTCGGAACTTGCGCAGGAACTTGGACCGGATCGTGGCGGTGGTGAGCGAGTGGGTCGGGGGCACGCCGTCCACCGTACCGTCCAAGGGATCGCTGTACCAGCTCTGGATGGTGATCCAGCTTACCGGCGACACACGCGCGCTCAGCGTGAGCCAGTTGGCCTCGCTCGAGGCGGCCAGCGTGGGAATCCGGATGAACTCGGCGTAGGCGAACGGATTGAAGGCCGACGTCCGGGCGTAGCCGATCTGCAGGCCAAGCCGTGCACGGTTCCAGGCGGCCTGGGCCTCGAAGTCGCGAAGCTTCTGCGCGGTGTCGGCCAGGATCGCGGGGGCGGCCACGAGATTGCCCACGCGCGCGGTGCCCGTGAGCGCCAGCCCGCGGATGGGGTGCAGACCGGCGGCCACCGTCACGTACTTGCTCGTCCGGCCGCCGAAATGATGCTGCAGCACGCCCTCGGCGCTCGCGGCGAATTCCGCCAGCGGCGACCAGGCGAGTGTGCCGCGGACGTCCAGCGGCGTCCATCGCGTCCGATGAAAGCCCGACGCGCCCACGGAGAAGGTCGGTGCGCGGTACGACAACAACCCGCCGATCTGGTTGTTCTGCTGGTCCAACCCCGCGCCGTCCCAGGCCGAGCGGGCATAGATCACGTCGAGTCCGCTTCCGGTGCCGTCTCCTCGCGACCGGAGCGCGAGGCGGAACTGCGCGTCGGTGCGAGTCGCGCTGAATCCGAGCCCGATCGTATCGCTCAGGGTCACGTCGGCGATGGTGAAGGCGCGGCGCTTGGGGCGGGAGCGCAGGATCTGGTACTGGATTCCGAACTTGGCCGACGGAATCCAACCGCCCTGCCCGAAAACCTGGGTGTTGGAGTAGCCGCTGGCGGAGCCGCTCGCCGTCGGCGAGCTGAGGTAGTCGGCCGCGACCGTGAACCCCAGGCCGGAGGGGAAGCGTCGCTCGAGGGAGCCCTCGTAGCGGGCGAAGTTGCGGTCTCCGCGGGCGATCCCGATCCGCGATCGCGGAGCGACGCGATCCTGGCGCCTGGTGAAAAGGAAGACCCGGATCTGCCCCGGCCAGCGCTCCACTTCGACCCGGTCGAGGAAGCTGATCGAGAGCAGCGCCGGATCCACCGCCACACTGTCGACGCCCGCCGCCACGTAGGGCACGCCGTCGAGGTAGTACTCGGCCGAGGTGGCGCCTCGTCCCTGGACCGCCACCGGCTCGGGTCGGCCGGTGTAGCCGCCCCGCCAGACGTAGACGCCGGGGACCTGGGCGAGCACGTCGCCCACGGTGGCGCCGCTCAGCCACTCGATCGAGTCGCGGGTGAAGACCAGCCGGGTCAGTGCCGGCCGCGGGCCGGGCGGCGTGAGCGCCGCCAGGACGGGAACGCGGACCTCCTCCTGCTCGAGCGCCTGGAGGTAGCGCGCGGTGTTGTCGACCGTGTCGGCGTCGAGCGAATCGGTGGCGAGGGTGTCGTCGAGGACCTGCGCCGCCAGAGTCCGCGGGCCAGCGCTCAGGCACAGCATCAGCATCCCGAGCGCCAGCATCACCCGCCGCGGCGCCGCGGTCAGCGTGCCCCCGCGCCCTGTCGGCTGAGCACGAACTCGCTGAAGAGTCGCACGCCGACTCCGGTGGGCCCCTTCACCCGGGTGGCGTCCTCGCGGTCCGTGTACGCGGTGCCCGCGATGTCGAGGTGGGCCCAGGGAAAGCCGTCCACGAACTCCCGCAGAAACCATCCCGCGGAGATGCTGCCGGCTGGTCGGCCGCCGGCGTTCTTCACGTCGGCGATGTCCGACTTCATGAGCTCGCGGTACTCCTCCCAGAGCGGCAACGGCCAGACGCGCTCGCCCGCCCGCTCGCCCGCGGCGCGCACGTCCGCAATCAGCGCGTCGTCGGTTCCCATGACCCCGCTGGCCGTGTGGCCGAGAGCCACGACGATCGCGCCGGTGAGGGTCGCGATGTCGAGGACGCACGCGGGATCGTACCGGCGCGCGTACACGAGGGCGTCACAGAGAATGAGCCGGCCCTCGGCGTCGGTGTTGATGATCTCGATCGTCTGCCCCGAGAGGCTGGTGACGACATCGCCCGGCTTGACGGCGGTGCCCGACGGCATGTTCTCGGTGCTCGGTATGAGCCCCACGACGTGCACCGAGGGCTTGAGGCGGCCCAGCATCTCGAACGTGCCCAGGACGGCGGCCGCGCCGGACATGTCGTATTTCATGTCCTCCATGTTCTGCGCCGGCTTGATCGAGATACCACCGGTGTCGAACGTGACGCCCTTCCCCACCAGCACGACCGGGGCGCCGGACGCGCCCTTGTACTCGAGCGCGATGAAGCGGGGCTCCTCGGCGCTGCCCTGGGCCACCGCCATGAGCGCACCCATGCCCTCGCGGAGAATGGCGGCCTTGTCGAGCACGGTGACGCCGAGGCCGTGCCGCGCCGCGATCTCCTCCGCGGCCCGCGCCACATAGCTCGGTGTGCACACGTTGCCGGGGAGCACCTGGATCCCGCGGGCGACGGTCTGCCCGGCGCCGATGGCGGCGCCCACCCGGTGCCCCGCCGCGAACGCCTCGGCCGCGCCGGGGGCAAGTACGTCGATTCGCTCGAGCGCCGGCTTCTTCTCTTCCGGCGGACGCTTCATTTCGTTGTACTGCCAGGCGCCTTGCGCGAGCCCTTCGGCGATCGCCTGCCCCGCGTCGGCGGGTGCGAGGGCCGCGAAGGCCTCGGCGGCGAGATGAAACGCGGCACGCGGCACGCCGAGCGCGCGCGCCCGCTTGGCCGCGACCGACGCGGCGCGGCGGACCGCCGTGCGCGACATCTCGTCCGCCTTTCCCATGCCGAGCAGAAGCACCCGCGCCGCCGGCCCCGGCGGATAGATCAGCGCGGCCTCGTCCTTCTTGCCGCTGAAGTCGCCGGCGGCGAAGAGACGGCCGAGCGCACCGCCGGCCGCCTGGTCGAGGGCCGCGAGGGACGGCGGCAGCGTGCCCTTCGCCACGGCGACGGCGAGCAACGGGGTGTCGAAGCCGGCCGGAGCGGCGGAAAGAACGGCGGTTTCGAACGGCATAAGCCCTGAAACGAGAGTGTGATGGGATGCGCCCACAGCGTGTGGTGGCGCGGACGGGAAGCTAGTCGGGACGGACGGGTGGCGGCAACGGCGGACAGGCGGACAGGCGGACAGGCGGACAGGCGGACAGGCGGACAGGGCGAAAGCTAGCGATTGGCTCGTCACCCTGAGCGGAGCGAAGGGGGCATGCCCTCGAACATGCCCCCTTTGCGGTGGGGTGCGCTTGTCGCCGACCTCCTGGCCTTACTCGATCCCCGCCGCCGCCGGGCGCGGCGCGCTCTCCGGATGCGCGGCCGGCACCACCCGCCGGAAGCGCGCGATGAGCCAGTGGCGGATCTCGTCCAGGATCTCGTATACGGTGGGGATCACAAGCAGCGTGAGCAAGGTGGACGTGATCGTGCCGCCGATCACCGCGACGCCGAGCGGCTGGCGGAACTGCGCACCTTCGCCCCGGCCGAGGGCCACCGGGATCATGCCGGCGATGAGGGCGAACGTCGTCATCAGGATCGGCCGGAGGCGGATCGCGCCCGCCTGGATCAGCGCCTCGCGCAGCTCGAGCCCGTCCTGTTCCCGCGCCCACTTCGCGAAATCGATGAGCAGGATCGCGTTCTTCGCCACGATCCCCGAGAGCAGGATGATCCCGATCATGCTCATGATGTTGATCGTCGCGCCGGCGATCGACAGCGCGAGCATGACGCCGATGAGCGACAACGGCAGCGAGACGAGAATCGCCAACGGATCCATGAACGACCCGAACTGGACGACGAGGATCAGGTACATGAGCATGACCGCGACGCCTAACGCGAAGAAGATCTGCCCGAAGACCTCGTTCTGCTGCTCGGCGTCGCCGCCCGATGTATAGGTCACGCCGGCGGGGAGCTGGAGCGCCTTCACCTTGGCCAGCACTTCGGTATTGACCTCGCCGGTGCTCCGGCCGCTCACGTTCCACTGGACGTTGACCACGAGGTCGCGGTTCAGGTGGTTGATCACGGCCGGACCGACGCTCTGGTCGATCCGCGCCACCTGGCCGAGCGGCAGCGTCTGCGCCCGGCCGTCCGGCCCGGCCACCACCAGCGGCAGTTGCCGGAGGTCCTCCGCCCGTCGGCGGGCCTCGGGCGAGAGCCGGACCTCGACGTCGCGTGTCTCGCCGGAGGGATCCACCCAGTCACCCACATCGATGCCCGCGAATGCCGGTCGGAGCGACTG
>DASSYY010000188.1:0-4073 GCA_035703025.1 Gemmatimonadales bacterium
GGTCGTGCACGTTGCCGGTGTAGGCATAGCGCAGCCCGTTGGCTCGGGCGATCTGCCTGGCACGGGAGAGAATCGCCGGCGGGGTCGGCGGCCGGTCAGCGCGGTCCGATGGGGCGCCGAGGTGGGCGAGACCGAGCAGCAGTCGGTCCACCTCTCGCGCCATCGGATCCGGATTGGAAGAATGCGGGGGCTTGGGCATCGGTGGTCCGGCGAAGAGTCGCACTGCCTGGACCCCCGCTGAGGCCGCATTCGTCATGCCAGATGCCGGAGTCAAACGTAAGCGCGTGCGGGCGCCCGACTATCCCGCCGCCGGGCCGGCAAAGGCACGCGCAAACGAACTCTGCGCTCTCGCACTTCGCCGCGCGGTCCGCGGGCGCGCAATGCAGGGTCCTGCAGCGATGCAGGCGCGCGGTGCGGCGGAGTCAGCCCTGATGCGCGGCGTGCAGGGTGACCGGCAGACGGCGCGTGCCCCAGTGCCCCGGAGGCCCCTCGAACACACCGGCGCAGCGGGTGCCACACCCCTCGCAGCGGCCGTCATCGGTCAGGTGCCACTCCAGAATCCGGTACCAGTCGCGGACGATGAGCTCCGCTCCGCAGCCGTGGCAGAACGTCGTGTCCCCGTCACGGTCGTGCACGTTGCCGGTGTAGGCATAGCGCAGCCCGTTGGCTCGGGCGATCTGCCTGGCACGGGAGAGAATCGCCGGCGGGGTCGGCGGCCGGTCGAGCATCCGCCAATCGGGATGGAAGGCGCTGAAGTGGATCGGCACATCAGGTCCCAGGCGGTCGGCCACCCACCGGGTGAGCTGCTCCAGCTCGTGGTCGCTGTCGTTGAGCCCGGGAATCAGCAGGGTGGTGATCTCGAGCCAGACCCGGGTCTCGCGGTGGATGTACTCCAGCGTCTCGAGCACCGGGGCCAGCCGGGCGGCGCAGACGTCGTGGTAGAACTTCTCGGTGAAGGCCTTGAGGTCCACGTTGGCCGCGTCCATGTGGCGATAGAACTCCGCCCGCGGCTCGGGGTTCACGTAGCCCGCGGTGACAGCCACCGCGCGAATGCCCCGCCTCCGGCAGGCCCGCGCGACGTCGATGGCATACTCGTGGAAGATGACCGGGTCGTTGTAGGTGAAGGCCACGCTCCGGCAGCCGTGCTCGGCCGCTGCCGCCGCGATCTCCTCGGGCCCCGCCACGGCGGACAGGATTTCGGTCTCGCGGGACTTGCTGATGTCCCAGTTCTGGCAGAAGCGACAGGCCAGGTTGCACCCGGCGGTACCGAAGGAGAGCACCGGCGTGCCCGGCAGGAAGTGATGCAGCGGCTTCTTCTCGATCGGATCGACGCAGAAGCCGCTCGAGCGGCCGTAGCTGGTGAGCACTACCTTCCCGTCGAGACGGGCCCGCACGAAGCACAACCCGCGCTGGCCTTCGCTGAGCTTGCACTCGCGGGGGCAGAGATCGCACTGGACCCGCCCGTCGACCAGCGGGTGCCAGAACCGGGTGGGAACGACGGACCCCGCAGGGAGGTCCGTCAGCGTGGTGGTTGCCATGGGGCCCCGCCCTTTGCCGGGTCCATGATAGCACCGGGGACCACAAGGAACCGTGAAGGTTCGAGGAGGAAACGATGACCATGAAGCGCGCGCTGCAGGTGGTGCTGGCCGTCAGCCTGATGGGGGTGGCCTTCTCGGGAACGCTGACGTACCGGGAGCTGTGCGCCGGCAGGACCGAGGGATGTGCGGCCGTGGGCGCGCCCGGAACGATCCTCGGCTATCCGGCGTGCGTCTACGGGCTCCTCATGTATCTGCTGCTCGTGGCGGTAGCCGCGTTCGGCCTGCGGGCCGAGCGGTAGGCGCTCCTTACAGCTTGTTCCGGATCAGGAAGTTGATGTGATCCGTATTGGGGTACTTCATCCCACCGCGCGCATAGTGGGCGGCCAGCTGGCCTCGGTGGTGATACCCGTGGGTCACCAGATGGTGAATGATGTCCGCCACGCGCGCGTGATACTCCTCGCCTGACGCGCGCCGGAAGTGAACGACGTCCTCCAGCCGCGATTCGATGAGCCGGCGGACGGCGTCGCGGTTCTCGGCGAAGCCCCGAACGAGCTGGTCCTCGCTCAGCAGGGGGAACATCGCCGTCGTCCGCTGCTCGCCCTCGATGCGCTCGAACCACGCGCGATCCCCAACCATCAGGTGGGCCAGGAGCTCGCGCGGGCGCGCCTCCGGCTCGGACGCGGCGTACACGACCTCCACCCACTGGAGGTTGGCCCACACCGATTGCTCGGCCAGTCTCAGGAACTCCCGCTGCAGGTCCTCGTGGCTCACGATGCGACGCTCCTGCCGCCCGCGGGACCGGACCCGCGAGCGCCGGCGGCGCGCAGCTCGCGCGGGGACTTGCCGAGGACCCGGACGAACGCCCGGCGCATGCCGTCGACGCTGCCGAAGCCGGTGGCCGACGCGATGTGGCGGAGATCCTGGGACGACGACTGCAGCAGCCGGCGCGCGGCCTCGACGCGCAGGTGGCGGACGTATTTCGCCGGGGTGGTGCCGACGTCGGCGGTGAACACGCGCCCGAAGTTGCGCACGCTCATGGACACGCGGTCGGCGAGGGTGGCCGCGGAGAGGTCGCGCCGGCCGAGGTTGTCCGCGATCCACACCTGGAGCTCGAGGATCGGCTGCATGTCGCCCGCCTGGGCGGCGAGGGTGACGCTGAGCTGGGTCTGCGCGGCGGGCCGGCGGAGGAACAGCACCAGCTCCCGGGCGGCCTCGACGGCGACCGCGCTGCCGCAGTCCTCGGCCACCCAGGCGAGGGCGAGGTCAATGCCGGCCGAGAAGCCGCTCGAGGTGTAGATGTTGCCGGCCTGCACCCAGATCGGGTTGGGATCCACCGAGAGCCGCGGGTACCGGTGCGCCAGCTCGTGGGCGTACTTCCAGTGGACCGTCGCGCGCTGGTCCGTCAGCACGCCGGCGCGGGCCAGCAGAAACGCCGCGATGCAGACGGCGCCGACCCGCCGGCAGGCGGGGGCCGTGCGCCGAAGCCACGCGGCCAGCTCGTCGTCCCGCCGGTTCCTGCCGCTCACGCCGCTCACCACCAGCAACGAATCGATCTCGCCGACGAGAGTCCGGTAGTACGCCTGGGCGACGAGGCACAGTCCGCCCTCGCCGGCGATCAGGCGCTCGCGCGTGGTCGAGACGACCTGGATGTCGTAGGGCCGCCCGTCCCGGCGGGCCAGGCGGTTGGCGGTGCTCAGCACCTGGACCGGCGCGACGAGATCCAGCTCCTCGATCGGCGGCACGGCGAGCACGACGACGCGGCGGGGTTTGCCCATGGCGCCAATATGCACGCCGGGCCGGCGCCGGCTCAACCGGCCGGAGAGAACGTTGGCCGAAAGTGACGGGAAGTCGTCCGATTCCTGCCGCGACCTCGCGATATACTGGCGTACGGTTCGCCAGGCGTTCGACTTCACTCGCGAGGAACGGCAACATGAGGCACCGCTGGCTCGGCGTCATCGGCGTCGTGCTGCCCACGCTGCTGGGCGCTCAGACGGGCGCGGGACCGTACGCGCGGATCGCGGTGCTGCGTCCGCTCGACGGCAGGACGGTCGAGTTCGAGGCCGGGTACATCCGGCACCTGGAGTGGCACCGGCAGGCGTTCGATCCCTGGACCTGGTACGGCTGGAGCGTGTGGGGCGGCGAGCGATACCGGTGGTTCGTGTACGCGACGTTCGGGCACTCGGCCGCCGCGCTGGACAGTGCGGTGGCGCCGGCCGAGGACGAGCGGGACAACGTGCGCAACGTCGCGCCGCACGTCGAGTACGTGGAGAACGGCCTGTACGAGTTCCTGCCCGGGCTCTCGCGCGGCACCGGCGAGCCGCAGGCGACCGCCCGGCTGGAGTTCACGCGCGTGGACCTGGTGCCCGCGTCGGCCAAGGCGTTCGAGGCCGCACTCGCCGACGTCCGATCAGGGCAGCAGGACGAGACCCTCTGGTTCCGGCTGGTGGCGGGAGGGCCGACCCCGCGTTACGTGCGGCTGCGTCCGCGGCTGGGCTTCGCGGCGCGGCTCGCCGGGAGCGGCGAGCAGGCGCTGCC
>DASSYY010000287.1:0-4952 GCA_035703025.1 Gemmatimonadales bacterium
GAGGGACCTGCGGCGGTAGTGGTCGAGCCATCCCGGGTCAGGTCCCTCGCTCCGCTCGAGATGACGCCCGAGCGCCCACCTGCCCGTCTGACCGCCCGACCGCCTGACCGCCCTATTCCGAATCCGACAGCTTCTGCGTCACCGGCGCCGCCGTCTCCTGCACCCACACCGTCTTCGCGTTCACGAACTCGTGCACCCCGTGCCGCGACAGCTCGCGGCCGTAGCCGCTCTGCTTGACCCCGCCGAACGGCACCCGCGGATCGGACGCCACCATCGAGTTGATGAACACCATCCCCGCCTCGATCTCCTCCACGAACCGCTTCCGCTCCGCCGGATCGTTGGTCCAGGCGCTCGCGCCGAGCCCGAACGGGGAGTCGTTGGCCAGCCGGATGGCGTCGTCCACCGAGCGGGCGCGGAACAGGATGGCGACCGGGCCGAAGACCTCGTCGTAGTAGGCCGGCGAGTCGGCCGTGACGTTGGTCAGCACCGTCGGCTCATACCAGTAGCCCGGCCGGTCGAGCCGCTTGCCCCCCGTCAGGAGCTTGGCTCCCGCGGCGACCGAGCGCTGCACCTGCTCGGCGATCGTCAGTACTTGGTTCTCGTTGGCCAGCGGGCCGATGTCGGTGGCGGCGTCCATCGGGTCGCCCACCTTGAGCGCCCGGAAGCCGGCCACGTAGCGCCGCTCGAACTCGTCGGCGATCGCCTCGTGCACGATGAACCGCTTGGCCGCGATGCACGACTGTCCGTTGTTGATCGTCCGCGCCTTGACCGCCGTCCGCACCGCCGCCTCGAGGTCCGCGCTCGGCATCACGACGAAGGGATCGCTGCCGCCCAGCTCGAGCACGCTCTTCTTGATGACCTTCCCGGCGGCGCTCGCCACGTGGCTGCCGGCGTTGGTGCTGCCCGTGAGCGTCACCGCCGCGACCCGCGGGTCCTCGATCACCCGCTTCACTAGGTCGGTCTCGATCAGCAGCGTCTGGAAGCAGCCCTCCGGGAAGCCGGCCCGGCGGAAGATGTCCTCGATCGCGAGCGCGCACTGCGGCACGTTGGACGCGTGCTTGAGCAGGCCGACGTTGCCGGCCATCAGCGCCGGCGCCGCGAAGCGGAAGACCTGCCAGAAGGGGAAGTTCCACGGCATCACCGCGAGCACCGGGCCGATCGGCTGGTATGCCACCCAGCTCTTCGACGCGCTGGTATCGATCGGCTCGTCGGCCAGGAACCGCTCCGTGTGCTCCGCGTAGTAGCGGCAGCCGAGCGCGCTCTTGGCCGCCTCCTCGATGGCGGCCTTGAGCGGCTTGCCCATCTCGGTGACCATCAGCCGCCCGAACGCCTCCTTCTCGGCCTCGAGGATCTCGGCGGCCTTGAGCATCATGCGCCGGCGGTCGGCGAAGGACGTGCGGCGGTGCCGGCGGTACGCCGACTCCGCGCAGGCGAGCCGGGCCTCGAGCTCGTCCGCGGTGAGCGGCGTGAAGGTCTTGAGCGTTTCCCCCGTGGCGGGGTTGATGGTAGCGATGGCCATGGCGGGAACTTAGCGCGGATCAAGGGACCAGGCGAGGTCGCTCCGGCCCGTCTAGATTCCTCGGCCTATGTCCCAATCGGCCCTCCGCACCCTCCTCGCCGGCAGCGTCGATTACGCCGGCCTGTTTCCGCCGGCCGGTCTGCCGATGGCCGCGGCTGTCGCGCAGTACGCCGAGTACCTCGCCGGCCCCGACGCCTGGGCGCTGGGACGCTTCGTGGTCCCGGTCGGCAGGCTGGGGGAGCTCGAGGCGGCGGTGGGAACCCTGGCTCCCGCCGCGCAGACAGGCGCGTGGCGACTGAGCGCGCTGCTAGGTGCGGATGCGCCAGGCGAGCTTGCGGCGGTGGGCGAGTTCAACTGCCGTCACGCCGCGCCCGGCGCCCTCCCGCTCTCGGCGGACGTGGTCGAGGCGAAGGCCGATTCCGTCGAGACCGTCGAGCGGCTGCTCGGCGCCGTGCCCGCCTGGGCCCAGGCCTACGTGGAGGTCCCGCTCGCGAGCGACCCCGCGCCGCTCATCGCGGCCATCGCGCGCCACCGAGGCCGGGCCAAGATGCGGACCGGGGGCACGACGGCCGACGCCTTTCCCACGGCCCCGCAGGTGCTGCGGTTTCTGCGCGCCTGCACCGAGGCCCGGATCCCGTTCAAGGCGACGGCCGGCCTGCACCACCCTCTCCGCGCCGAGTACCGCCTCACCTACGCCGCGGACAGCCCGCGGGGAACGATGTTCGGGTTCCTGAACGTGTTCCTGACGGCGGTCTGGCTGCGCCAGGGCATGGCGGAGGCGGACGCCCTGGCCCTGCTCGAGGAGCGCGCACCCGCGGCAGTCCGGTTCTCGGCGGACGCGGTCGAGTGGCGCGGGTACCGGGCGGACCGGGCCGCCATCGAGGCGGCTCGCTGCGAGGGAATCGTGGCGTTCGGCTCGTGCTCGTTCACGGAGCCCGTGGGCGAGCTGGGCAACGTCGTGCGCTAGCCGCGCCTTCCCGGCCCCGTCTTCCCTTGGTATCGTATCGGTAAGTCATCTACCCACCCACTACCCGGCCAGGCCTCCCTGAACGATCCCCGCTCCACACTCGAGAACGGCCTCAGCGGCAGCTACGCGCTCGAGCGCGAGCTCGGGCGCGGCGGGATGGCGACGGTCTACCTCGCCCAGGACCTGAAGCACGGCCGGCCGGTGGCGCTCAAGGTGCTGCGCCCCGCACTGGCCGTCACCATGGGGCCCGACCGGTTCCGGCGCGAGATCACCACGGCCGCTCGCCTGCAGCACCCGCACATCCTGAGCGTGCACGACTCGGGCGAGACCGAGGGCCTCCTCTGGTACACGATGCCCTATGTGCGCGGGGAGAGCCTCAAGGAGCGGCTCAAGCGCGACGGCCGGCTGTCCCTGGAGGAGGCGATCCGGATCACCGGGGAGGCGGGGCGCGCGCTGGACTACGCCCACCGTGAGGGCGTGATCCACCGCGACATCAAGCCCGAGAATATCCTGCTCACGCTCGACGGCGACACCCTGGTGGCCGACTTCGGGATCGCCCGGGCACTGGGGGGGCCGAACGAGAACCGGCTGACCCAGGCCGGGCTCGCCCTGGGGACGCCCGCCTACATGGCGCCCGAACAGGCCACCGGCGACCGCTCGGTGGACGCCCGGACCGATCAGTACTCGCTGGCGATCGTCTGCTACGAGATGATGGTCGGGCGCCCGCCGTTCGAGGGCATGACCGGTCCCGCGGTCATCGCCAAGCGCTTCACCTCGCCGACCCCGAGCGCGCGGGCGACGCGGCCGGAGGTGCCGGACACCGTGGACCGTGCGCTCCAGCGCGCGCTCGCCCTCGATCCCGCCGATCGCTTCGGCTCGGTGGCCGAGTTCGTCCGGGCGGTCGGGGTGGTCCTGGGCGGGACTCCGCCCGGCGGCGTCGCGGCCATTCCCGATCCGCTACCGCCTCCGCCGCCCACGCGCCCCGATGTCACCCCGGTGATGGCGAAGACGGCGCGCTTCGTGGCCCTCTGCGTCCTGGCGGCGGCCGTCATCGCCGCGATCCTGATCGCACTCAAGTAGGGAGCTCCAGTGGACCTCACCCACGGCCGCGATCGCACCTCCTGGGTCGAGTCGGCCCAGGGTCACCCCGACTTTCCGATCCAGAACCTCCCGTTCGGCATCTTCCACCGGGCCGACGACAAGGACGACCCGTCGCCCGCCCGGGTCGGGATGGCCATCGGGGATTTCATCCTCGACCTCACGGCCTGCCACGACGAGGGCTGGTTCACCGGCCCGGCCGACGCGGCGGGAGCGGCTCTGGCCGCGCCCGCGCTCAACGCCCTCATGGCGCTGGGCCCCGAGACCTGGCGTGCGGTGCGCCGGCAGGCGAGCGCCATCCTGGCGAGCGACTCGCCCGCCTACCGCGCCAACCGTCGCATCGGCGACCACATCCTCGTGCCGATGGCCGAGGCCGAGCTGCTGCTGCCGGCCGCGATCGGCGACTACACCGACTTCTACGCCTCGGTCCATCACGCCACCAACGTGGGCAGCATGTTCCGCCCCGACAATCCGCTGCTGCCCAACTACAAGTGGGTGCCGATCGGCTATCACGGCCGGGCGTCCTCACTGGTGCCGAGCGGCACGCCGGTGCGCCGGCCCGCCGGCCAGATCAAGGACCCCAAGGCCGACGCGCCGGTCTTCGGCACGAGCCGCTCGCTCGACTACGAGATGGAGGTCGGCTGCTTCATCGGCACCGGCAACCCGCTCGGCGCGCCGGTGCCGGTCGCCGAGGCGGAGGCGCATCTGTTCGGCCTCTGCCTGGTCAACGACTGGTCCGCCCGCGACGTGCAGAGCTGGGAGTACCAGCCGCTGGGTCCCTTCCTGGCCAAGAACTTCGCGACCACGGTGGCGCCCTGGGTGGTGACGCTCGACGCGCTCGAGCCCTTTCGCGTGCCGGCCGCGTCCCGGCCCGCGGGCGACCCCGCTCCCCTTCCCTACCTCACCGCCCCGGACGACCAGAAGCGCGGCGGGTTCGATGTCACCGTGGAGGTCTGGCTCTCGTCCGCCCGGATGCGGGCCGGCGGGGTGGCGCCCGTCAGACTGAGCCACGGACGCCTCGCCGACCTCTACTGGACACCGGCCCAGATGCTGGCGCACCACACCAGCGGCGGCTGCAATCTCCAACCCGGCGATCTCTTCGCCACCGGCACGATCTCGGGCCCGGACAAGGAGAATCGCGGGTGCCTGCTCGAGCTCACCTGGCGCGGCGCCGAGCCGCTCACGCTCCCGACCGGCGAGACCCGGACGTTCCTCGAGGACGGGGACGAGGTGATCATGCGCGGGTACGCGGAGCGCGAGGGCGCGGTGCGGATCGGGTTCGGGGAGTGCCGGGGGATGGTGGGGGGGTAGGCGGGCGGTCAGGCGGTCAGGCGGGCGGGCGGGCAGGCGGGCAGACGGTCAGACGGT
>DASSYY010000289.1:0-13402 GCA_035703025.1 Gemmatimonadales bacterium
GTGGTGATCGCCCTGGTGGGCTGGGGCGTGCGCCGCTGGCTCTACAGCCGGACCCACGTGAGCACCGACAACGCCCAGGTCGACGGGCACATCACCGCCATCGCCCCCCGGATCGCGGGGTTCATCGACCGGGTAGCGGTCGAGGAGAACCAGCACGTGAAGGCGGGCGACACGCTCGTCGTGCTCGACCGGCGCGATCTCATCGCCCGGCTCGAGCAGGCCGAGGCCGACCTCCGGAACGCCGAGGCGCTCGTGGGCTCGGGGCGGGCCGCCGGGCAGGCGGTGGCACAGCTCCAGGCCACCCGGGCCGAGGCCGCCTCGGCCGACGCGGACGTCACCGCCGCCGAGGCGACGGCCCGCCAGACCGAGGCCGACTACCAGCGCTACCGGACACTGGCCGCCACCAAGGTGGTCTCCGCCCAGCAGCTCGACGCGGCGGAGAGCGCCCGCGACGCTGCGGCCGCCAACCTCGAGGCCGCCCGCCGCCGGGCCGCGGCCGCCGGGAGCCAGATCTCCGCGTCCGGCGCCGCCGTGCGCGGGGCGGACGCCCGCCTCGCGTCGGCGCAGGCGGCGGTCGAGACCGCCCGGCTCCAGCTGAGCTACGCCACACTGTTCGCGCCCGACAACGGCATCGTGGCCAAGCGGAGCGCGGAGCCGGGCGCGCTGGTGCAGATCGGGCAGAACCTGATGTCGATCGTGCCGGACACGAACGTCTGGGTCACCGCCAACCTGAAGGAGACCCAGCTCGCCAAGGTGCGCGTGGGTGACCCGGTCGAGTTCGACGTGGACGCCTATCCGGACGTGACCTTCCACGGCAAGGTGGAAAGCCTGAGTCCGGCCACCGGCGCGCGGTTCGCCCTGCTGCCGCCCGACAACGCCACCGGGAACTTCACCAAGGTGGTCCAGCGCGTGCCGGTCCGGATCGCGGTCGACGGGAGCGCCGATCCCGCGCATCCGCTCCGCCCCGGCATGTCGGTGGACGTGACCATCACGACCGACTGATCGGCGCGTCCGATGGCCACCCTGGCGCTGCCCGCGCGGCCGCAGGTGCTGTCGCGGGAGCAGGTGTACCGCTCGCGCTACCTGATCGCGTTCGCCGTCACGCTCGCGAGCGTGCTGGAGCTGGTGGACACCAGCATCGTGAACGTCGCGATCCCGCACATGATGGGGAACCTCGGCGCCACGCTCGAGGAAGTGGCCTGGGTCAGCACCGGCTACATCGTCGCCAACGTCATCGTGCTGCCGCTCACGAGCTGGCTGTCGGAGCGGTTCGGCCGGCGCAACTACTACACCGGCTCCATCCTGCTCTTCACGCTCGCCTCGTTCTTCTGCGGCGCGGCGCGCTCGCTCGAGGGGCTGGTCTTCTGGCGCGTGATCCAGGGGATCGGCGGCGGCGCCCTCATCAGCACCGCCCAGGCCATCCTGTTCGACGTGTTCCCGCTCCGTGAGCGGGCCACCGCCATGGCCATCTTCGGGATGGGCGTGATGGTCGGGCCGACCCTGGGCCCCACCCTCGGCGGCTGGATCACCGACAACTACACCTGGCCCTGGATCTTCTACATCAACCTGCCGCTCGGACTGGTGGCCGCGGCCGCCACCTGGCGCTCGGTCCCCGAGCCCGAGCACCTCATCCGCCGGACCCGCGTGGATTGGGTGGGGCTCGCGTGCCTGATCGTGGGCATCGGGGCACTGCAGATCCTGCTCGAGCGCGGCGAGAGCAAGGACTGGTTCGAGTCCCGCGAGATCGTCGTCGAGGCGGTGGCGGCCGTCGTGGGTCTGGCGGCGTTCGTGTGGCACGAGCTCAGGACGACCGACCCGATCGTCGATCTGCGCATTCTCCGGAACCGGCAGCTCGCCGGCGGTGTCGTCTTCGCCGTGGTCCTTGGCTTCGCGCTCTATGCCAGCGTGTTCGCGCTGCCGGTCTTCCTGCAGAACCTGCTGGGCTACTCGGCCTGGGATACCGGTAGGGTAATTCTCCCCGGCGCCCTGGCGAGCGCCTTCACCATGGCCGCGATGGGCCGGCTGAGTCCGCGCGTGGACGCCCGGGTGCTCATCACCATCGGCGTGCTCCTCTTCCTCTGGTCGATGGGCCTGCACTCCCGGCTCACCACCGCCATCGGCATGCACGACCTCTTCTGGCCGATGATTCTCCGCGGCGTCGGCCTCGGCTTCATCTTCGTCCCGCTCACGGGCGCCGCGGTGGCCGATCTCCGGCCGGCGCAGCTGGCGCAGGGCACCGGCCTCTTCAACCTCTCGCGCCAGCTCGGCGGCAGCTTCGGCATCGCGCTCACGGCCACCCTGCTCACGCGCTTCACCGAGCAGAGCCGGGAGGCGCTGCTGCCCCACCTTTCGCCGGCGAGTCCGGCGGCCACGTCGTGGCTGGACCAGGCCGCCCGGCACCTGATGGCGACCGCCGGCTCGCTGGCGGCGGCCCGGCAGCAGGCGCACGCCCTGCTCGAGGCCACGCTCCGGCAGCAGGCCTCGATGGTGGCCTTCGAGAAGGTCTTCCTCATCATGGGCGTGACCTTCGCGGCCGCGCTGCCGCTGCTGCTGCTGTTCCGGACGGGACGCGTGCGCGGCGGAGCCGCCGCCCACTAGCCGAGCCCGGCGGGGGACGACCCTGCTTGCCTTGACAGCCCCGCCCGGCCGGCGAATCCTCAAGGACCGCTGACCGCGTCCAGACGCGGTCTCCGTGACGCCCGCTCATCGCCTCGGAGGTCCTCTTGCCCAACCGTTCGTGTGTGGGGGCCGTGCTCGCCGCCCTCATTCTTGCCGCCTGTGCCGACAACCAGGCACCCGACACCGATTCCCGCCAATCCCAACTCGATCCCTCCCGCACCTTGCCGGTGCTGACCTCGGCCAAGGTGCTCCCGGCCGCCGCACCGGACCCCGGAGCCGCCGGACAGTTCACGATCAGTCTCCGCTTCATCAACGCCCCGACCGCGACCCAGGCCACCCGCTTCGACGAGGCCAAGGCCAAGTGGGAGGGTATCATCCTCGGCGATGTTCCGGACGTCAGCGGCACCATCCCTGCGCGGTCGTGCGGAAACTCCTTCCCGACGCCCCCGTTCAAAGGCACGATCGACGACATCCTCATCGATGTCCTGCTGCAGCCGATCGACGGGCCCGGAGCCATCCTGGGTGCCGCGGGCCCCTGCCTGGTGAGAAGCGCCGACCACCTGTCGCTGTACGGCATCATGTTCTTCGATACGGCGGACCTCGATTTCCTCGAGGGCCTCGGCTTCTTCGACGAGGTCGTGACCCACGAGATGGGTCACGTTCTGGGCTTTGGGTCGCTGTGGAACTTCAACCGGGCCCTGCTCGAGGGTGCCGGCACCGCGGATCCGCGCTTCGTCGGTCCGCTCGCCATCGCGGCGTATGCCGGCCTTGGCGGCAGCGGCACCGTGCCGGTCGAGGGGGATCAGGGCGGGGCCGGAACGAGGGACAGCCATTGGGACGAGGCCACGTTCTACAACGAGCTGATGACGGGGTTCCTCAACTCGGGGGCCAGGACCAACCCGCTCAGCGTCCTCAGCATCGCCTCCATGGGCGACCTGGGATACGTGATCAACCCGGACGCGGGCGACAAGTACAAGCTGCCGCCGACGCCGGGACCCAACTTCGCCGTGGGTGCCGCCGCGGTGGGGGTGCGGGACCTCGACATCGCCCGGGGCGAGCGTCTGGTCAGGCCCACGGCGATGGTGCAATAGCCCGCGGCTCATGGCCGGAAGGCGGGGGCGGACCTACCGGTCCGCCCTTCGCGTTTCTCGCGTATGTTTCTCCCGTGACCTTCCAGCGCAAACTGCTCTTCGGCTTCTCCCTCATGGTCCTCCCCGCCCTGCTGGTCGGGGCGGAGGCCATCCGCAGCAATGCCCTCGAACGGCGCGCGCTGACCGCGCTCGGCGAGAGCATGGCGCGGACGCGCACCTACGCCGAGCTCGAGACCGCCATGTTCGACCAGACCGAGCTGATCTGGCGCGACCTGAGCGGTCTCGACCCCACCGCGCGGCAGGAGTTCCGGCTCACCGGTCAGGTCGTCGACTACTGGCAGGACCGCTGGCGCGCCGAGCTCAAGCCGGAGGAGATCACGCTCGCCGACGGCGTGCAGGGGATCCAGCGCCAGATCGTCGCGGTGTCCGACAGCGTCTTCCGGCTCGAGGATGCCGGGCGCCGGGTGGAGGCGTACCGGCTGGCGGAGCGTGAGCTCCGGGGCCGGCTCCAGCCCGCGCTCACCCAGATGAACCGGGAGATCTACCGCCGCGCCCGGGAGTCGAGCGTCCGCGGCGCCTTCGGCCGGCTGGAGGAGATCCTCGCCGACGAGGGCCGGACGCTGGTGGCCATCATCGCGCTCGCGCTCGCGGTCGGGCTGGTTGCGAGCTGGGTCATCTCGCAGAGCCTGGCCCGTCCGGTCCGGCAGCTCACCGACGCCATGGCCGTCGTCGGCGGCGGCGACCTCGATCATCCGATCCAGGCGACCTCGCGCGACGAGATCGGCGACCTGGCCCGCGCGCTCGCCGCCATGACCGGCCAGCTCCGGACCTCCCGCGAGCAGCTGGTGCAGGCGGAGAAGCTCGCCTCGATCGGCGAGATGTCCGCCGCCGTGGCGCACGGGCTCCGCAACCCGCTGGCGAGCCTGCGCGCCGCCGCGCAGCTCGTGCGGCGGCACCCCGCGTCGCCCGCCGCCACCGAGCACCTCGACGCGATCATCGAGGAGGTGGACCGCCTCGACCGCCGGATCAGTCACCTGCTCAGCTTCAGCCGTCCAGTGCCGTTTCACCCCGTCTCGGAGAGTCTGCCGCGGCTGCTCGACGAGCTGCTGCCCGCGGTCGCCACGCCGATGCGGGACCAGCGGGTCGAGCTCGAGATGGCGGTCCCGGCCGGCCTGCCGCCGGTGCGGGTCGACCCGATGCAGCTCGAGCAGGCGATCCTGGAGATCGTGTCGAACGCGCTCGACGCGATGCCGGCCGGCGGGCGGCTCCGGATCGGCGCCTTTCTGGCCAACGGCGAGGGGCCCGCCACCGTCGTCCTCGAGGTGAGCGACACCGGCGGCGGAATTCCCGCGCAGGTGCTGCCGTCAGTCTTTGAGCCGTTCTTCACCACCCGGCAGGAGGGGACCGGCCTGGGGCTCGCGATCGCCAAGCGCTACGTCGAGCAGAACGGCGGCCGGCTCGAGATCGCGAGCCGGCCGGGCGAGGGCACGACGGTCCGCCTTCGCCTCCCCGCGGAGCGTGCGACATGAGCGGCTCGACCGTACTCATCGTCGACGACGAGCGGACCCTGGCCCGGGCCATCAAGGCCTTCCTGTCGGAATCGGGCTACGAGGCCGAAGTGGCGGGTGACGCGGAGCAGGCGCTGCGGCTGCTCGAGACCATGCGCCCCGACGTGGTCTTCTCCGACGTGCGGCTCCCCGGCATGGACGGCATCGAGCTGCTCAAACGGATCCGCGAGTTCGATCCGTCCCTCCCGGTGATCATCATGACCGCGCATGGCACCATCGAGGGCGCGGTCGCGGCCGTGAAGCTGGGTGCATTCGACTACCTCAAGAAGCCGATCGATCTGGAGGAGCTCAAGCTCCTCGCCGACCGGGCCCGGGAGCATTCCCAGCTGCGCCAGGAGCTGTCCTACTACCGGCGGCGGGACGCGGCTCGCGGGAGCCTCCCGGCCGGCGTGGTCGGCGAGTCACCCGCCGTCCGCCAGGTGCTGGACCAGGCGCGCCAGATCGCCGCACTCGACGAGACGCCGCCGGTGCTGATCATGGGCGAGACCGGGACCGGCAAGGGGCTCGTCGCCCGCACCATCCACGGCTCGAGTCCGCGCGCGGGCAGGCCGTTCATCGAGGTGAACTGCACCGCGCTGCCGGCCACGCTGATGGAGGCCGAGCTGTTCGGCCACGAGCGCGGCGCGTTCACCGATGCGAAGGAATCGCGGATGGGCCTCTTCGAGGCCGCCGAGGGCGGGTTCCTGTTCCTGGACGAGGTGGGCGACATCGAGCTCTCGCTCCAGGGCAAGCTGCTCAAGGCCGTCGAGGAGCGCACCGTCCGGCGGGTCGGCGGGATCCGGGATCGCCGGATCGACGTGCGGATTCTGGCCGCCACCAACCGCGACCTCGAGCGCGACGCGCAGCGCGACACGTTCCGCCGGGACCTCTACTTCCGGCTGGCGGTGATCATTCTCCACCTGCCGCCGCTCCGCGAGCGCGGCTCGGACGTCCTGCTCCTCGCGCTGCACTATCTCGACCGGTTCAATGCGAAGTACGGCAAGGACGTCCGCCAGATCGACGCCCGCGCACGCGCGCTGCTGATGGACTATCCGTGGCCGGGCAACGTGCGGGAGCTGAGCCACGTGATCGAGCGCGCGGTCCTGTGGAGCCGGGGGACGACGCTGGATGTCGAGCACCTGTCGCTCGGGACGCCGGCACCTGCCGCCGAGAGTCCCGGCAGCCTCGTGACGCCGGTATCGGCGCCGGCCGGTGCGCCGGCCCCGAGCACGGGCACGGAGCGGCCCGCCGGTGGCAGCGAAGCCTCCGGCGCGCTGCCGCCGCCGGGCGTGGCGCTCGATCAGTGGGAGCGCACCCTGATCGAGCAGGCGCTCCGGGAGTGCGACGGCAACCAGACCCGCGCCGCCCAGCGGCTCGGGATCAGCCGCGATACCCTGCGCTACCGGCTCAAGAAGCACGGGATCCAGTAAGGCGATTGGATTGGCGCGGCAGCCTTGGCCCTGGGTGAGATCACCCGATTGGGTGATATCACCCACTGATGGCCTTCGAACCTGCTGTTCGACAATATGGCCGCAACTTGCTGTGCAGCAGTGGCTTACGGCGATAACATCGGCTAGTTCTTTTCCGGCACGGCCTCTGCATTTGAGAGGGCGTCGTCGGGTCTCCCAACGATCCGACTGGGTGCAAACACCCAATCGTCATTCCGGCCGACATGGCCACAGTCCAACAACCCCCGGAGGATTGACTCATGAAGTGGACCAAGCCCGAGGCCGAGGTCGTCGCCGTCACGATGGAAGTCACCGCGTACGTCGCGACCCTGTAAGGCGAAGGACTGATCCGAGGGGCTCGCGAAAGCGGGCCCCTCAGTCTTTCCCCCCTCCGCCGTCTCCCCGTGCAAATCGTTCTCCTCGGCACCGCCGCCGGTGGCGGATTCCCCCAGTGGAACTGCTGGTGCCCGTCGTGCCGGGTGGCGCGCGCGGACCCTCGCCGGGCGATCCCGCGCAGCCAGTCCTCGGTCGCAGTGAGCGCCGATGGCGCGCGCTGGTTTCTCCTCAATGCGTCGCCCGACGTGCATGTCCAGCTCGGCCGGCTCGGCATCCCCGCCCCCGCCACCGTGCGGCACGCGCCGGTCGAAGGCATCGTCTTGACCGATGCCGAGCTCGACCACACGCTTGGGATCGTGCTCCTGCGCGAGGCGCGCCGGCTGCAGGTGGCTGCCACCGATGCCGTGCGGCAGGTGATCGAGGAGGACTCGCGGCTGCTCCCCGTGACCCGAGCGTTCGCCGACGTCACGTTTCACGAGCTCGTGCCCGACCGCCCGCTGGGCCTCTGCCACCGCGACGGTTCCCCCAGCGGTCTCCGGGTCACCGCGTTCCCCGTCCCGGCCGGCCCCCCGCGATTCGCCCGCGAGGAGCGGCCCGCGCACACGGTCGGCCTCACCCTCCAGGACGAGCACACCGGCGGCGTATGCGCCTTCGTCCCGGGATGCGGCGATCTCGACGACGCGCTGCTGGCCCGCCTGGCCGCCGCCGACCTGGTCCTGTTCGACGGCACCTTCTGGACCGACGACGAGCTCATCGGCCTCGCCATCGGCGAGCGCACGGCCCGTCAGATGGACCACCTGCCGGTATCCGGGCCCGGCGGCAGTCTGGTCCGGCTCGGCCGTCTGCCGAGCCGCTACCGGGTGTATACCCACATCAACAACACCAACCCGATGCTGATCGAGGACGCGCCCGAGCGGGCGCAGGTCGAGCTGGCCGGACTGCAGGTCGGCGTCGATGGCATGCGATTCACCCTCTGAGCCCTCGCCCATGACGACCACCTTCGCCGCCTCGCAGCTGGCCACGCCGCCCCGGCCTCCGATTCCCGCCCTCGACCGGCCACTGGCACCGGCCGAGCTGGAGGAGGCCCTGCGGTCGTTCCACGGGTCCTACTACGTGCAGCATCCGTTTCACCAGCTCATGTACGAGGGCAAGCTGAGCCAGCGCCAGTTCCAGGGCTGGGTCGCCAACCGGCTCGCCTACCAGCGGGTCGTGCCGCGGAAGGACGCCGCCATCCTGTCCAACTGCCCGGATGCCGACGTGCGCCGGGAATGGATCGGCCGGATCGTGGATCACGACGGCACGGCGCCGGGCACCGGCGGCATCGAGCTCTGGATCCGCCTCGGCATCGCGCTCGGCGTTCCCCGTGAGGAGATGGAGGACGAACGGCACGTGCTGCCGGCGGTGCGGCTGATCTGCGAGTCCTACGTGACGTTCTGCCGGAGCAAGCCGTGGCAGGAAGCCTGCGCGTCATCGCTGACCGAGCTGTTCGCGCCCAAGATTCACCAGCAGCGGATCGAGGCCTTTCCCCGGCACTACCCGTGGATTCCCCCCGAGGGACTCGACTATTTCAAGAGCCGGCTGATCCAGGCCCCGCGCGACGTGAACCACGGCCTCCGCATCGTGCGAGCCTGGGCCACCACGCCGGAGCGGCAGCAGAAGGTGTTCGAGGCGCTGGCATTCAAGCTGGAGATGCTCTGGGCCATGATCGACACGATCCACAACGCATACCGCGAGGAGTGAGCGTGGCCCTGGCGCTCGACTCCGTGCCGCGGCTGTGGCGGCTGGCCCGGCTGGATTATGATCCCGCCCGCCAGCGGCCGGTGCTGCTCTACCCCGAGGGCGCCGTGCTGCTGAACGACACCGGCCGCGAGATCCTCGAGCTGGTGGACGGTGCCCGCACCGTGGCGGAGATCGCCGCCGTGCTCGGCGCGCGCTACCAGACCGACGTCACCATGGACGTGACCGAGTATCTGTCGCGTCTCGCCGAGAGAGAGCTGATCCAATGACCACCGAACGCCCGACGACGCTGCTCGCGGAGCTCACGCACCGCTGCCCGCTCCACTGCCCCTACTGCTCCAACCCCCTCGACCTGCTGCGGGCCGAGCAGGAGATCGGCACCGAGGACTGGAAGCGGGTGTTCACCCAGGCGCGCGAGCTGGGCGTGCTGCAGCTCGGCCTCTCCGGCGGCGAGCCGCTCGTCCGCAAGGATCTCGAGGAGCTGGCGACGCACGCACGGGCCCTGGGTCTCTACACCACCCTGGTCACCTCGGGGCTCGGCCTCACCCGGAAGCGGGCCGAGGCGCTCCGGACGGCGGGTCTGGAGCACATCCAGGTGTCGGTGCAGGACGCGGACGCCGAGAACGCCGAGCGGATCGCGGGCGTGAGCTCGGTCAGGCAGAAGCAGGCGGCCATCGCGCTGGTGAAGGAGCTGGGCTTCGCCTTCTCGATCAACGTGGTGCTCCACCGCGCCAACCTCGACCGCATCGGCGAGATCATCGACCTCGCCGCCGGCTACGGCGCCGACCGCCTCGAGCTCGCCAACACCCAGTACTACGGCTGGGGACTCAAGAACCGGGCGATGCTCATGCCCCGGCGGGAGCAGGTCCTGGCCGCGAAGGAAATTGCCCAGGACCGGATGCAGCGCTACAAGGGGCAGATGCAGATCACCTTCGTGCTCCCCGACTACTTCGAGGAGCTGCCGAAGGCCTGCTATGGCGGCTGGGGCCGCTATTACATCGTGGTCTCCCCCGACGGCAAGGCGCTGCCCTGCCACGGCGCCTACGCGATCCCGTCGCTCGAGCTGCCGAGCGTGCGGGACCATTCGATCCACTGGATCTGGCACGAGTCGTCCGCCTTCCAGGCCTACCGCGGCGACGCGTGGATGAAGGAGCCCTGCCGGAGCTGTCCGCGAAAGGCGGTGGACTTCGGCGGCTGCCGCTGCCAGGCGCTTGCGCTGACGGGCGACGCGGCCAACGCCGATCCGGTCTGCACGCTGAGTCCCTACCGTCACCTGATCGACGAGGCGCTGCACGAGCACGTCGGCCAGGAGGCCTACGCCTACCGCGACTTCGCCGTCGAGCCGCGCTGAGCGTGTCGTCGCCGGCGATCGTCACCTCGGGGCTCGGGCGCGACTACGACGGCGTCCGGGCCCTCGACGCGTTGAGCCTGGACGTCCCGATCGGTGCGCTGGTGGGCCTGCTGGGCCCCAACGGGGCGGGCAAGACGACGGCCATGCTCCTGCTCGCCACGCTGCTGGCCCCGACCCGGGGCGGCGCCACGATCTTCGGCCACGACGTCGTTCGTGAGCGTCGCGCGGTCCGCCGCCGGCTCGGGCTGGTCTTCCAGGAGACCAGCATCGACGGCCTGCTCACGGTCGAGGAGAACCTGCGCTTCGCGGCCCGCCTCGCGGGGCTGGGCGGACGACCGATGCGCGACGCGGTGGCCGCGGCCATCCAGCGCGCCGGGCTCGGCCCCCGGGCCACGCAGCCGGCCGGCCAGCTCTCGGGCGGCTGGCGGCGGCTGGTCGACGTCGCCCGTGCGACCCTGCACCGGCCCGACCTGCTGATCCTGGATGAGCCCACCGTCGGGCTCGACCCCGAGCACCGCGAGCTGATCTGGACCATCCTCGCGGCCGAGCGGCGCGAGCGCGGCGCCACCATTCTCTTCTCCACCCACTACCTCGCCGAGGCCGAGCCGGCAGACCGGGCCGTCCTGCTCTCCCGCGGGCGGGTCGTGGCCGACGGAGCGCCGGCCGCCCTTCGCGCGTCGGTGGGCGCGGAGGTCGCCGAGATCGAAGGCCCGGGGGCCGAGCGCCTGGCGCGGGCGCTCCGCGGCCTGGGCGCCGCGACGACGGTGGTCCAGACCGACCGCGGCTTTCGCGTGGGGATCGCGGGTGAGCGGGAGGCGGTCATGGAGCTGGCCGCGAGCGCGTCGGGCATCGAGCGGCTGGCCGTGCGGCCCGCAACCCTCGAGGATGCCTATTTCGCCCACACGCGCGAGGGCGCGGCGTGAGCGCCTGGAGCGCGGTCGCCGGCATCGTCGCACGGGATCTCGCGCGCACGACGCGGCAGACGAGCCGGCTGCTGGGCGGGCTGGCGCGGCCGTTCATGTGGCTGCTGCTCGTCGGCACCGGGTACAACGCCATCGCCCGGCTCGAGGGCGGCGTGTCGTACCAGGCGTTCGTGTTTCCGGGCATCGTGGTGATGGCGGCGCTCTTCGGCGCGATGCTCACCGCCATCGCCACGGTCTACGACCGGGAGTTCGGCATGCTCCGCCTGATGCTCGCGAGCCCCGCGGGCGTGCCGGCGGTGCTGGCGGGACGGGCGCTCGCGGCGACGGCGGTGGGGGTGATCCAGGGCGGCATCGTGCTGGCCTGCGCGCCACTCGTCCTGCGGCTGTCGCCGGCGGATTGCGCCGCCGCGATCGGGGCGCTGGTGCTGGCCGCCGGGGTGAGCGCGCTGCTCGGGCTGCTCGTGGCCGCACGGCTCCGGTCGGTCGAGAACTTCGCGGGCGTCATCAACGTGGTGCTGTTTCCGCTGCTGTTCGTCAGCGGTGCGCTCTATCCTACCGGCGGCATGCCGGCCCTGCTGCGCGCCCTCGCGCGGGTGAATCCGGTCACCTACCAGGTGGACCTGATGCGGCACGCCTTCGGGCAGCCGGCGGAATTCCCCGCCGGGACCGACGTACTGGTGCTCGCGGGGGCGGCCGCGCTGGCCTTCGGGGTGACCGCGCTGCTGTTCGATCCGGAGCAGCGGTTCGTTCGGCGCGGCGGACGGGGATCGCTCAGCGCCTGACCGAGGGCGGGCCCGGGTCGTCGGCCGGCTCGGCCGCCGGGGGCCTCGTCCTGCCCTGCAGCTCGCGGTAGCGCGCGATCCGGTGCATCAGCATGGCGATGTGCGCGTGCTGCGGCCCCAGCAACGCCCGGCTTCGTGCGACCACGTCGACGGCCACCGATTCGGCTTCCGCATAGCGTCCCTGCCGCGCGAGCAGATCGCCGAGCACGAGCGCGGTGTGCGCCAGCTCCGAGTGTCCGTTGGGGTAGATCCGGCGCTGCCCGGCGGCGACCTCCCGGAGCAGCCCCTCGGCCTCCTGATCGTTCCCCTGGGCCATGCGCACCTCGGCCAGGCTGCTCAGGCTCCACAGCAGCGTGGGATGGTCGGGCTTGAGCAGCCGCCGCCAGATCGTCACCGCGGCCCCGGTCGCGCTGTCCGCCGCGGCCACCTCGCCGCCGGTGAGGAGCGCCACGCCGAGGGCCTCCAGGTCCGAGGCAACCTGGCGGCTGCCGTCCCCCCGCTCGCGGAGGTCGATCGCCAGCGCCTCGCGGGCCAGCGCCTTGGCGCCCGCGAGGTCCCCGCGCTCGTAGGTCTTGACGCGCGCCAGCATCCGCAGCGCGGTCGCCATTCTGCCGTCCTCCACGCGCGCCCGCCGCAGGCGGTCGACGGCCTCGCGCAGCAGCGTGTCCGCCTGGCCCAAGCTGCCGGTGTTGAGGGTGTTGTCGGCCCAGTCCGTGAGGCGGCCGGCGAGCTCGACGTCGACGTTTTCGGGCAGGGTGCGCGTCAGGGTGATCGCGCGTGCGAACAGAGTGTCCGCCTCCCGGCCCGCCCCGAGCGCGCCGTACACGGAGGCGACCACCGCGAGCAGCTCGGCGCGGACGGACGGCTCCTGCACGAAGGCGGTGTCCAGCTCGCGCCGCCCGCGCTCCAGTAGATCCCGAGCCGTCAGCTCGCGGCCGAGCGCCTCGTCGGGATTGGAGGCGTAGAAGAGCCGCACGAGAAAGTCCCGCACGGCCCGCTGCTTGGCCGCCTCGGTGCTGGCCACGCGCGCGCTGGCCGCGGCCAGACGGGCCTGCCACAGCGTGGCCGCCAGCCCGCCGACGAGGGACAGCGCGACGGCGACAGCAGCCGCCACGCCCCACCGATGCCGGCCGACGAACTTGGCCGCGCGATAGCCCAGCGTGTCCTGCCGGGCCGAGACCGGCAGGCCGCTCCGGTGCCGGCGGAGGTCGGCCGCGAGTTGCTCGACGGTCGCATAGCGGCGGGTGGGTTCCTTCTGCAGCGCCGTGAGCACGATCGTGTCCAGATCGCCTCGGAGCGCCCGCCGGAGCGCGGCCGGCGCCACCGCGCTCGGTGGCGGGGGATCGATCCGGCACACCACGCGGACGATCTCGGACGGAGTCCGCCGCTCCAGCCGGTGGGCGCGCTCGCCGGAGAGCAGCTCGTACAGCACCGCACCCAGCGCGTAGATATCACTGCGCGCATCGGCGCTGCCGCCCTGCGCCTGCTCGGGCGCCATGTATTCGGGCGTACCGACCACGTGAATCGCCTCGGCGTCGCCACCGGCCCGGTTCGGCTCGCCCGCCAAA
>DASSYY010000297.1:0-3808 GCA_035703025.1 Gemmatimonadales bacterium
CGACCTCGAGCGGGGCGTCCGCGCCTCTGGGCGTGAGCTCGGGCGCGGCCACCATCACGTCGCGGCGGCCGCTTTCCACGTCGTAGCGGATGATGTCCTCGCCCTGACCGCCCGCCGCGGCCTCGAGCGTCGTGTAGGCCGAGCCGTCGCCGAGCCAGCGCGAGGGGCCGAACTTCTGGCTGGCGAACTCCCCGGAGCCGTAGACCCGGGTCAGCGTGAGCAGACTCGAGTCGGCCTGCTGGGCCCACGCGGGCGACGCAAGGAAGAGGACGACCGCGAGCGAAGCGGCAAGATGGCGGCGAATCACGAGTTATCCCGAGTGATTGGTTGCGGTGCGGGGAGGCCCGGGCTATCCCTTCATTCCAGTATACCCGGGCCGCCAGGGCGGAGCACCTGCCATACTTCGGTCGCGGGGCCGCCCTGGTTTCAGGGCCGCCGACTTCGGATCTCACTTCGCGAGGCAGGGATGACGTTCTGGACTCTGGGTAACAGCTTCTCCCGTGCGGTCTTCGTGGCAGCATCCCTGGGCTCGGCCGGGGCCTGCTCCAGCCGGGCGCCCGAGCCGTCGGGCGGCGCGGCCCCGGCACCGGTAGCGGCTGACTCGACGGTGGCGGACACCAGCCACCACTCCCACGCCGCGGCCGCGCCGAGTCCCGCTGCCGCGCCGGCGGCCGACGATGCCGCCAGCGCGCCCGGAGCGGCGCCGGACTCGCAGTTCGTGCAGTGGGACCCCGCGTCCAAGACCGTGACCTTCAAGCTCGTGGCCGGCCCCTTCGCCTTCAATGGCTATACCAGCGGGGGCGGCACCCTGACGGTGCCGGCCGGCAGCGCGAACGTCTGGAACTTCGTGCAGGACGACGGGACGCCGCACAGCGCGGAGGTCGCGTCCGGGACGGGTCCGCTCCCCAACTCCGGCGGCGATCCCGCGATTCCGCGCGCCTACACCAACAAGGTGGTCGAGGGGCTGGTGCAGGGGGCCACCGACGTCATTCGATTCACTGCGCCGGACAGCGGGACCTACCGCATCGTCTGCGGGGTGCCGGGCCACGCGCTGAGCGGCATGTGGATCTGGCTGAAGATCGATCCGTCCGCGAAGGAGCCCAGCTTCGGCGCGACACCGAAGTAGTCGGGTCAGGGTGACGAGCGCAGGGCAAAGCTCTCCGGCCGGACCTCGAGCACCCGCTGGAGGAACCGCCCCGTGTGGCTCGCCTCGATCGACGCCACTTCCTCCGGCGTGCCGGCCGCGACCACCTGCCCTCCCGCGTCGCCGCCCTCCGGCCCCAGGTCGATGATCCAGTCCGCCGTCTTGATCACGTCGAGGTTGTGCTCGATCACCACCACGCTGTTGCCCTTGTCGACCAGGCGGTGGAGCACATCGAGCAGGAGCCGCACATCCTCGAAGTGGAGGCCGGTCGTCGGCTCGTCGAGGATGTAGAGCGTGCGGCCGGTGTCCCGCTTGGCGAGCTCGGTGGCCAGCTTGACGCGCTGCGCTTCGCCGCCGCTCAGCGTCGTGGCCGCCTGGCCCAGGTGGATGTACCCCAGCCCCACATCGTTCAGGAGCTCGAGCTTTTCCGCGATCCGCCGCTGGTTGCTGAAGAAGTCCATCGCGTCGGCGACGGTCAGGTCGAGCACGTCCGCGATGCTCCGCCCCTTGTAGCGCACTTCCAGCGTCTCGCGATTGTAGCGCCGGCCCTTGCAGACCTCGCACGGCACGTAGACGTCGGGCAGGAAGTGCATATCGACCTTCACCAGGCCGTCGCCCTGACAGGCCTCGCACCGCCCGCCCTTCACGTTGAACGAGAACCGGCCGGGCCCGTAGCCGCGCATCTTGGCGTCCGGGAGCTGGGTGAACAGCTCACGGATCGGCGTGAACAGCCCCGTGTAGGTGGCGGGATTCGACCGCGGCGTCCGGCCGATCGGGCTCTGGTCGATGTCGATGACCTTGTCGATTCGGTCGAGCCCTTCGAAGCGCGTGTGCGCCCCCGGAACCACCTTGGCGCGGTAGAAGTGGCGCGCCAGCGACTGGTAGAGAATGTCGGTCACCAGCGTCGACTTGCCCGAGCCGGACACGCCGGTGACCGCGGTGAATACCCCCAGCGGGATATCCACCGTCAGGTTCCGGAGGTTGTTGGCGCGCGCCCCGATGACGCGGAGCCGGTGCCTGGCCTGCGCCTCCCGGCGGCCGCCCGGGACCGGCACGCGGAGCTCGTTCCGGAGATAGCGCCCGGTGAGCGAGGTGGGGTGCTGCCGAATCTCCTCGAAGGTCCCCTCGGCGATCACCTCGCCGCCGAAGCGCCCGGCGCGCGGCCCGAGGTCGATCACGTGGTCGGCCGCCGCAATCGTATCGGCGTCGTGCTCGACGACGATGACGGTGTTCCCCAGATCGCGCAGCCCGCGCAGCGTGCCCAGCAGCCGCTCGTTGTCGCGCTGGTGCAGCCCGATGCTCGGCTCGTCGAGGATATAGAGCACGCCCACGAGCCGCGAGCCGATCTGGGTGGCGAGCCGGATCCGCTGGGTCTCGCCGCCCGAGAGCGACGTGGCGCCGCGGCCGAGCGTGAGGTAGTCGAGCCCTACGTCGCGGAGGAAGCGCAGCCGGTCGGTCACCTCCTTGAGGATCGGCCCGGCGATCTCGGCGTCTACCGCGGCCGGCCGGCCGTTGGCGGCCCCGGCAGCCGCTCCCCGCGCGCCGCGCAGCGGGATGCTCTCGAAGAACTCGATTGCCCGCCCGACCGGAAGGTCCACGACGTCGCCGATCCCGTGGCCGGCTACCAGCACGGCCAGGCTCTCGGCCTTGAGCCGCTTGCCGCCGCAGGTCTGGCAGGGCTGCTCGATCATGAACTCCTCGAGCGAGGTCCGCACCGCGTCGCTCGACGACTCCCGGTAGCGGCGCTCGACGTTCCGGAGCACGCCCTCCCAGTCGCTCTCGTACTCGCCGCGCCCGCGGGCACCGTCGGTCTGGAACTTGAAGCGGCCCGGCGCGCCGTGGAGCAGCGCCTGCTGCGCCGCGGCCGAATGCTCGCCCCACGGCGCGTTGAGGTCGAACTTGAACGCCTTGGCGAGCGTCGGGAGCACGACCTTCCGCAGGTAGCCGGTCGGCTCGCCCCAGGGGAGGATCACCCCCTCGAGGATGGAGATGCTGGCGTCGCCCAGGACGAGATCCGCGTTGACCTCGCGCCGGGTCCCGACGCCATGGCAATCGGGGCAGGCGCCGAACGGCGAGTTGAACGAGAACTGCCGGGGCTCGAGCTCGGGCAGCGAGAGGCCGCACACCGGGCAGGCGAAGCGCTCCGAGAAGGTCACCGACTCGCGCTCCGCCGGGCTCCGGCCGTACCGCACCACCTCGACGATACCGTCCGCGGTCTTGAGCGCGGTTTCGATCGAGTCGTTGAGCCGCGAGCGGTCGTCGGCCCGGACTACGAGCCGGTCGACCAGCACGGCGATATCGTGGTTCTGCCGCCGGTTCAGGGCCGGCACGTCGGCCAGGTCGTAGGTTTCGCCGTCCACCCGCACCCGCACGAAGCCGCGCTTGCGCACGTCGTCGAGCAGATCGCGGAACTCGCCCTTCCGCCCGCGCACGATCGGCGCGAGGACCTCGATCCGGGTCTCGGCCGGCCAGGCGAGGACCGAGTCCGTGATCTGGGCCGCGCTCTGACGGGTGACCGGCGTGCCGTCGTTGGGGCAGTGCGGGATTCCCACCCGCGCCCACAGCAGACGGAGGTAGTCGTAGATCTCGGTGACCGTGCCGACCGTCGAGCGCGGGTTGCGCGACGTCGTCTTCTGGTCGATCGAGATCGCCGGCGACAGGCCC
>DASSYY010000030.1:0-12283 GCA_035703025.1 Gemmatimonadales bacterium
TCATGGTGAACGTGGACCGGTACGGCAATACGTCCTCCGCCTCGATTCCGCTCGCGCTCGACCAGGCCCTGGGCGAGGGCCGCGTTGGGCCGGGCTCGGTCGTCCTGCTGGTGGCGTTCGGCGCCGGCTTCACCTGGGGCAGCGCGGTGCTCCGGTGGTGAGCGTGCTGATGTGCCCGGGCCAGGGCGCGCAGCGCGTCGGCATGGGGCGGGACCTGGCCGAGCGCTTCCCGGCGGCGCGCGACACCTTCGCCGCCATCGACGACGCCCTCGGCGTGGCGCTCTCGCGGATCATGTGGGAGGGGCCGGAGGAGCAGCTCACCCAGACGCACAACACCCAGCCCGCCATCCTGGCCCACTCGGCCGCGGTGTGGGCGGTGGTCCGGGACAAGGTCGGCGAGGTCGGCGCGGCGGCCGGCCACAGCCTCGGCGAGTACAGCGCCCACGTCGCGGCCGGGACGCTGAGTCCCACCGCCGCCGCCCGGCTGGTTCGGCGCCGCGGCGAGCTCATGTTCGCCGCGGGCGAACAGCGGCCAGGTGCCATGGCCGCCGTTCTGGGCCTCGCCACCGAGCAGGTCGACCACGCCTGCAACGAGGCGTCGGGGCGGGACGGCGTGGCCGTGGCGGCCAATCTCAACGCGCCCGACCAGACCGTGATCTCCGGCGATCCCGTCGCCGTCCAGCGCGCGGGCGAGGGCTGCAAGGCCCGGGGCGCCAAACGGGTGATTCCGCTCAAGGTGAGCGGGGCCTTTCATTCGCCCTTGATGGCGCCGGCGGTCGACGGCCTGCACGACGCCCTCACCGGCGTGACCTTCGCCGATCCCGCGTTCCCGGTCATCGCCAACGCGAGCGGCGAGGCCGTGCGGACGGGCACGGACGCGAAGCGCCTGCTGGTGGACCAGCTCACCGCGCCGGTCCGCTGGGTGGCCTGCATGCAGGGTGCCGCCGCGTTCGTGCCGGGGGCGCGGTTCCTCGAGATCGGACCGGGGAACGTGCTGTCAGGCCTGCTCAAGCGCATCGTGCCCGGCGCGCCGACCGTCACGCTCGGCACGGCCGACGAAGTGGAGGCGTTTCTGAAATGAGGACCGGCCTCAACGTGGCGGAGGCCTGGTGACCACCATCGACCTGACCGGCAAGGTCGCCTTCGTCACCGGCAGCACCCGCGGCATCGGGCTCGCCATCGCGCGCAGCCTGTACGCCGCCGGGGCGAAGGTCGCGGTGGTCGGGCGCGATCCAACACGGGCCCAGGCGGTCGCCGCGGAGCTGGGCGAGCGCGCCGCGGGCGTCGCGTGCGACGTGGCGCGGGGCGAGCAGGTCGAGGCGGCGATCGCCGCGGCGGAGAAGGCCCTGGGCCCGATCGACGTCCTGGTGAACAACGCCGGACTCACCCGCGACAACATCCTGCTCCGGCTCACCGAGGCGGACTGGGACGCCGTGCTGGACGCCAATCTCAAGGGCGCGTTCCACACGACGCGTGCGGTGATCAAGGGGATGATGAAGCGGCGGGCCGGGCGGATCGTGAACATCACGAGCATCGTGGGTCTGACGGGCAACAAGGGGCAGGCGAACTACGCGGCCAGCAAGGCGGGGCTGATCGGGTTCACCAAGTCGGTGGCCAAGGAGTACGCCAGCCGCGGCATTCTGGCCAACTGCGTGGCGCCGGGCTTCATCGAGACCGACATGACGGCCGCCTTGCCCGATGAGGCGAGGGCCACATTATTACAGGACATTGCGCTGGGCCGCCTCGGGCGGCCCGAGGACGTGGCTGGGGCGGTGCTCTTCCTGGCCTCCGACCTGGCCGGCTACGTGACGGGCCAGGTGCTGGTGGTCGACGGTGGGATGGTCATCTGACCGCTGTGCGGAAACTCCAATTGAGGACGACATGAGCAACGTCGAAGAGAAGGTCAAGGACATCATCGTCGAGGAGCTTGGCGTCGAGCGCGAAAAGCTCACCAGCGAGGCCAGCTTCATGGAGGATCTCGGCGCCGACAGCCTGGACACGGTCGAGCTCGTGATGGCGTTCGAGAAGGAGTTCGACATCGACATCCCGGACGAGGACGCGGAGAAGCTCCGCACCGTGGGCGATGCCATGAATTACCTCCACGAGAAGATCGGAAAGTAGCTTGGCGCATCGTGTCGTCGTCACCGGCCTCGGGCTGGTGACGCCCGTCGGGACCGACGTCGATTCCACCTGGACCGCGCTGCTCGCCGGAAAGCCCGGCGCCGCGCCGATCACCAAGTTCGATCCGGAGAAGCTTTCGGTCCGGTTCGCGTGCGAAGTGAAGGGGTTCGACCCCCTGCAGTACATCGACCGCAAGGAGGCCCGGCGGTACGATCTCTTCGCGCAGTTCGCGCTGGCGGCCGCCCACCAGGCCGTCGCGCAGGCCGGGCTGGAAGGCAAGTTCCCGTCGCCCGAGCGCACCGGCGTCATCATCGGCAGCGGCATCGGCGGGATGCAGACGTACGAGGACAACTGCAGCGCGTACGTCCTGAAGGGCCCGGACCGGGTCTCTCCCTTCTTCGTGCCGATGTTCATCCCCGACATCGCCGCCGGGCTCGTCTCCATCCGCTTCGGGCTCAAGGGCCCCAACTACGCCACCGTGTCCGCATGCGCCTCCTCGGCGCACGCGATCGGCGACTCGTTCCACATGATCCGGAACGGTATCGCCGACGCGATGGTCACCGGCGGCTCGGAGGCGGCGATCACCGGCCTCACGGTGGCCGCCTTCTCCAACATGAAGGCGCTGTCCTCGCGCAACGACTCGCCCGAGACGGCGAGCCGGCCCTTCGACCGGGACCGGGACGGCTTCGTCCTGGGCGACGGCGGCGCGATCGTGGTGCTCGAGAGCCTCGAGCATGCCGAGCGCCGGGGTGCCCGGATCCTGGGCGAGGTCCTGGGCTACGGGGCCAGCGGAGATGCGTACCACATCACGTCGCCGGCGGAGCACGGCGAGGGCGCGCAGCGGGCCATGCGGCTGTGCCTCGAGGATGGGAGGATCGATCCCAAGGACGTGGGCTACATCAACGCCCACGGGACTTCGACCCAGCAGGGCGACGTGGCCGAGACCGAGGCGGTGAAGGCGGTGTTCGGCGAGCACGCGCGCCGGCTGGTGTTCGGCTCGACCAAGTCCATGACGGGCCACCTGCTGGGCGGCGCCGGCGCGCTCGAGTTCGGCGTGGCGCTGCTCGCCTCGACCTGCGGCGTCATTCCCCCGACCATCAACCAGTTCAATCCGGATCCCGAGTGCGATCTGCCATCGGCCCCGAACCACAAGGTCGAGCGGCGGGTGGACGTGGCGCTGTCGAATTCGTTCGGGTTCGGGGGGCACAACGTGACGCTGGCAGTACGGAGGTGGGAGGCGTAGCACATTGGTCCCCCTGCCGCACCGCTCATCCCCCGCCGCCCTCCGCCCGAGGGCGGCTTCTTATTGGAGGGCACGGCCCCGGGCGGGCCGCGCTCACGAACCGGCCCGGAAATCCACCGCCAGCGTAACCAGGAAGGCACCCATGCGGCGTGCCTCCTCCACCGTGAGGTCTCGCGGTACCACCACGTGTGCCAGCAGGTCTGGGCGGAGCGGGTACTCCAGGGCGATGCCGTCGGTGGTTCGGGCCGTCGGACCCGCTCCCGGCCTGGGCCGAACGGGAACCGGCCCCGGCACGGGGGCGACGTCCAGCCGGCGGCGCGCGTCGGCCCTCGGCGCCCGCGGCGGCGAACGGAAGGCATAGGTACCCGGATCGTCCATCCAGCGGGCGAACTCCTCGATGGCGCGGCTCACCCGCCGGCGGTACTCGCCCACCGAGGCGGGGGAGAGTCGGCCCGGATACCGGTTGAGAAACTGCTTGAAGGTCCGCTCGACGTCGATCTGCCGGACATCGGCCAGCTCCGCGGGTGACAGGTCCTCCAGGACCTTCGCGGTGGCCACGCGCCAGCCCTGGGCCGTGGCCGGGTGCACCAGTCCCTTGGCGACCACGAATTCGATGAAGCGGGCCAGGGCGGCCCGGGAATAGTCGGGTTGGGGTCCCACCGGCGCCTCCGTTTGCGAGTGGGTCCAATCTACGGCCCTCGCATTTGTGCGCAAGCATTTGTTGACGGATGTTCGCAAACAAAACGCGCTCATTCCCGGTGTGCATTAGTGTTGATAAATCAAACTAGCGGTTCATTCTAGGCCTCTCGAGCCCCAACCTGCGGCAACATCTGCAAACGCGGGCGATGGAAGCCCAACGCCATCAAACGCAGGCGTTGGGTTCGAGCGACCCGGCGGATGCACGCCAAACGCAAGTGGGCCAGGAGGCCAACGCGGCGTTGCCGCCCAGCCCCGAGCGCAGATGTTTGATCTGGAATCGAGATGGGGGCTCCAGGCACAGCAGAGGGATACCCCCTACTGAGGGACCGGCCTGACGGGTGAGCGCACGCCTTTCTGCGGCTCCAACTCGGTAGTATCGGGATGCGGCAGTCGCCTTCGTCGAGCTTGCCGAGGGCGCCAGCGCGTTTCGGCGTTCGGCGGAGCCCTCACCCTACGCTCCGCGCGCTCCGACTTGCGCTCACACGGCGCGAGTAGGGCCAGGAGACCGGTGGCTCGTTGGTCGGGGTTGGTCCTGGGCGGCCAGAAGCTGCACCGGTCCGAGCATGGACCCGGTCCCAGCGTGGTCCCCGGTCCCCAGGTGGTGCCGGGAGCCCGCTGCGTCGGCTCCGCCTTTTCACGGCCAGCGATTCTGCCGGCTCGCCGCCGGCGCATTTCTCGATCGTTCGGTGCCTCGAGCGTTCTCAGGCTCACGCCGTGGGCGCTCCCCGCTGGCCCGCGGGCTGTTGCATCGACTAGATTTCCACAGCTTAGCTGCGCTCTCCCAAGGAGATAGCATGTCCGACGGCATTGCCGCCCTTCAGCTCAGAGATCCGGTGCTCCACCCGATCGCCGGCAAGGTCCTCGCCGGAGAACGACTGGACGCCGAGGACGGTGTGGGCCTCTATGCCACTGCCGACCTCCTGGGGCTTGGCCGCATGGCGGACTTGGCCAACGTGCGCCGCAACGGCGATCGCGTGCTGTTCTCGGCCAACCAGTACATCAATCCGACCAACGTGTGCGTGCTTCGGAACACCTGCGTGTTCTGCTCCTTTGCCCGGATGCCCAAGGAGGACGGGGCCTACACCCGCTCGCTCGAAGAGGTGTACCACGAGGCCGAGCAGGCGCGCGGGATGCCGACGCGGGAGTTTCACATCGTGGGCGGGCTGCATCCCAAGCTCCGGCTCGCGTACTACACCGACATGCTTCGCGGGCTCAAGGAGCGGCATCCCGACGTCCACATCAAGGCGCTCACCGCGGTCGAGATCGCGCACCTGGCCCGGATCGAGAAGATCAGCGAGCGCGAGGTGCTTCTCGCGATGAAGGAGGCGGGGCTCACGAGCCTTCCCGGCGGTGGCGCCGAGGTCTTCAGTACGGCCGTGCGCGCCACGATCGCCGAGCGGAAGCTCACGGGCGAGGAGTGGATCCGCGTGCACCGGACCGCCCACGAGCTCGGCATTCCGACCAACTGCACGATGCTCTACGGCCACGTCGAGACCGCGGCCGACCGGATCGCGCACCTCTCGATGCTGCGCGAGCTGCAGGACGAGACCGGCGGCTTCCTCACCTACATCCCGCTGGCCTACCACCCCGACCACAACGAGCTCGGGGAAGAGCTCGGACGCGTGGGCACGGCCACCACCGGCTACGAGGACCTGAAGAACATCGCGATCGGCCGGCTGTTCCTCGACAATGTCCCGCACATCAAGACCCACTGGCCCATGGTCACGCCGTTCCTGTCGCAGATCGCGCTCAGCTTCGGCTGCGACGACGTCGAGGGCACGGTGGTATATGAGCGGGTCTATCACGAGGCCGGGGCCCACACCCAGATGCACATGCACTACCTCGAGCTCGTGCGCCTGATCCGCGGGGCGGGGAAGCGGCCGGTCGAGCGGGACAGCCTCTATCAGGCGGTGCGCGAGCAGTTCGACGATCTGCCGCCCGAGCCGTCGCTTCGCCGGGGGGCGGCGCTGCCCGTGGTGCACGCCGCATGAGGCTCGGCCGCATTCCGTGGATCAACTGCTATCCGATCTACGGCGCGATCGACCGCGGACTGGTGCGGGTGCCGGCGGAGCTGGTCACCGGCACCGCCTCCGAGCTGAACGACCTGCTCGCCGCGGGCGAGCTGCAGGTGAGCGTGGTGAGCGCGGTGGAGTACGCGCGGAATGCCGCGGCGTACCACCTGCTGCCCGACCTCGCGATCACCTGCGACGGCCCGGTGCACAGCGTCGCGCTGTTCTCCCGGCGGCCGGTGGCCGAGCTCGACGAGTGCACCGTGCTGCGGACGGCCTCGTCCCGCACGTCCGTGCTGCTGCTCGACCTGATCGCCCGGCACCGCTGGAACGTGCGGCCGCGCTACGCTACCGCCCGCGCCGAGGCGGCCGACCTGGATGCACTCGCGGGCCTGCCGCACGAGGCCGTGCTCGTGATCGGTGACGCGGCGCTGCTCCTCGCCGCGGAGGAGCGCTACCCCGTGCGGGTCGATCTCGGCGCGGAGTGGCGCGCGTGGACCGGGTTGCCGTTCGTCTTCGCCGTGTGGGCCGCGCGGCGTGAAGTCGGGCTGGAAGCGGTGCAGGCGGTGCACCGCCGGCTGCTGGAGAGCCGCGCCTGGGGCCTGGCGCACCTCGACGAGCTCGCGGCGGCGGCGGCGCACACCACGGGCGTAGCCGAGCGGGTGTGCCGGGCGTACCTGGGCGACCTGGACTACGCGCTCTCGTATCGGCACCTGGCCGGGCTCACCGACTTCTTCCGGCGGCTGGCGCAGGAAGGGCTGGTGCCGGACGGCTCGCTGTCGTTCATCTCGGCGGCGTAGCGCGGGCGTTGTCCGGTCGTCAGCCTGAGCGGACGGCCGAACTGAACCACTCAACTGGTTGCTGCCATGAGCGTTGTCGATCGCACCTCAAGTGAATTCAAGGCGTTCCTGGAGCTCTACCAGCACGCGCCGCTCCTCGAGCTCGGCCAACTGGCCGACGCCGAACGCTGGCGGCAGCACCCGGACCCGGTCGTGACCTACATCATCGACCGCAACATCAACTACACCAACGTCTGCGTCGCCGACTGCCAGTTCTGCGCCTTCTACCGCCGGCCCAAGGACAACGAGGGCTACGTCCTCAGCTTCGAGCAGATCGGGGCCAAGATCGACGAATGCAAGGCGATCGGCGGCGTCCAGATCCTGCTCCAGGGCGGCCACAACCCGTACATCCCCTTCGAGTGGTACCTCGAGCTGATGCGCTACATCAAGCGCCACCACCCGATTCACATCCACGGCTTCTCGCCCTCCGAGGTGGTGTTCTTCAGCGAGCGGTTCGGCCTCACCGTGCCCGACGTGGTGCGGGAGCTCAAGGCCGCGGGGCTCGACAGCATTCCGGGCGGCGGCGGCGAGATCCTCGTGGACCGCATTCGCGAGCGGGTGGCCCGGAAGAAGGCGCAGACCGAGGAATGGCTGGGCGTGCAGGAGGAGGCGCACCGCCAGGGAATGAAGACCTCGGTCACCATGATGTACGGCCTGGGCGAGACCGACGAGGACCGGATCGAGCACCTGCTCCGCGTGCGCGAGGTGCAGGCGCGCACCGGCGGCTTCACGGCATTCATCTGCTGGCCGCTGCAGCCGGAGGGGACCCCCGGGATGTCCGACTACGAGAAGACGGACGCCGTGACGTACCTCCGCATGCTCGCCATGAGCCGCATCGTGCTCGCCAACGTGCCCAACCTCCAGTCCTCCTGGGTCACGATGGGACATAAGGTCGGCCAGATCGCACTCCGCTTCGGCGCCAACGACTACGGCAGCCTCATGATGGAGGAGAACGTCGTCTCCGCCGCCGGCACGACCTATCGCTCCACGCTGCAGGAAATTGAGCGCCTCATCCGCGATGCCGGCTACCGTCCGATGCGCCGGCGCCAGGACTACAGCGTGATCGAGGAGCCGGTCGCGGCGTGACCCGCGTGGGGATCGGCTACGACTCCCACCGCTTCGTCGCGGGCCGCCCGCTCATCCTGGGCGGCGTCACCATACCCCACCCGCAGGGTCTCGCCGGCCACTCGGACGCCGACGCGGTGGCCCACGCGCTGACCGATGCCATTCTCGGCGCCGCCGGGGCGGGCAACATCGGCCAGCTCTTTCCCGACAGCGACCCGCAATGGAAGGACGCGGACTCGATGGAGCTGCTCCGCACCGCGCACGAGCTGGTGCGCGGCCGCGGACTCACGCTCGCGCAGGCCGATTGCTCCGTCATCACGGAGCGGCCCAAGCTGGCGCCGCACGTGGGCGCCATGTCCGCGGCGCTCGCCGCGCGGCTCGGCGTCGCGCCCGGCGCCATCAACGTGAAGGCGAAGACGAACGAGGGCATGGGCTTCATCGGCCGGGGCGAAGGGCTGGCCGTCATCGCCGTCGTCGTGCTGGAGGCCCGCTGATCGAGTCCCTGCTCGACTGGGTCTCGCAGCTCCCGCCCGCCGCCGTCTACGCAGTGCTCGCGCTGCTCGCGGCGGTGGAGAACGTGCTGCCGCCCGTGCCGTCGGACGCCGCCGTGGCGCTGGGCGCCTTCCTGTCGCATCGCGGTGTCACCACGCCCCTGGCGGTCTTCGCCGTTACGTGGGTCTCGAACCTGCTCGGCGCTGCCGGGGTCTATTTCGCCGCCCGCCGCTATGGACGCCGGCTCTTCGCCTCCCCCACCGGCCGCCGTCTGCTCGCGCCGCGCTCGCTCGCCATCATCGAGCGCGAGTACCTGCGGCTCGGGACCGTCGGCATCTTCTTCAGCCGGTTCCTTCCCGGGATCCGCGCGGTGGTCCCGCCGTTCGCGGGGCTGGTGGGGCTGGGCGTGCTCAGGACGCTGGTGCCGATGGGTATCGCCTCCGCCATCTGGTACGGCGGCATCACGATTCTGGGCGCGGTCATCGGCGCCGAGTGGGGGCGCATCACGGCCCTGATCTCCGGCGTCAATCGGACCCTCGGCATCGCGACGCTCGTCCTCGTGGCCGCCGGTGCGGTCTGGTACGCCGTGCGCCGGCGGCAGCGCGCCCGCGAGCGGGTGTGGCATGCGACGCGCGAGGCGCTCGACCCCGCCGCCCCGTCATTCCTGGAAGGGACCGAGATCGCCGAGGGTTCCGCGCGGCAGGCCGCGGCGCTCGTCGTGCTCGAGCTGGCCTACGCCGATCCGGTGCTCACGCCCGATGAGCGCCGCCTCATCGCGGAACACCTCCACAGCCGCTGGGGCCTCGGCACCAGCGGCACGCCGCCGGTCCCCCCGCCGGAGGAGGAGCGCCGGATGCGCTTCGCCGACTACGCCCGTCGGCTGCGCAAGCGCGTCGGCCGCGCCGAGCGGGTGGAGCTGGTGGAGCGGATGTGGACGGTCGCGTTCGCCGACGGCGCCATCGAGGAGCACGAAGGCAGGGTCATGCATCTGGCCGGCGAGCTGCTGGGCCTCAAGCCCGCGGAGCTGGCCGACGTCTCGCGGCGCCTCCAGGCGCAGCGCGACCGGTGACCGTCGCGGACCTGCGCGAGCGCGCCGCGCGTGACTTCGGCCTCGAGGGCTTCCGCGACTTTCTCGCGCTCGAGTCGGGGCACAGCGAGAACACCGTGGAGGCCTACCTCCGCGACCTCCAGCGCCTGGCCGAGTTCGCCGCCTCGAAGGGCGTGCGCGATCCGGGCCAGGTCAGCCGAACGCTGCTCCGCGACTTCATCTACCTGCTCAAGGATCTCGGGCTCAGCGCGGCCACCATCCGGCGGGAGGTCTCCGCGGTGCGCACCTACTACGGCTTCCTCGTGGGCGAAGGCCGCCTCGCCGCCGACCCGAGCGACCGGCTCGAGTCCCCCCGGCGCGGCCGCGTCCTGCCCGACACGCTCACGGTGGCCGAGATCGACGCGCTGCTGGCCGCGCCGGGCATCGACGAGCCGCTTGCCTGGCGGGACCGGGCGCTGCTCGAGCGGGGATACGGCGCGGGGATGCGGGTGTCGGAGCTGTGCGGTCTTGGGATCACGGACCTGCAGCTCTCCGAGAATCTCGTCCGGGTGTTCGGCAAAGGGGGAAAGGAGCGGCTGGTGCCGATCGGGCGGAGCGTCATCGGTGCGGTTTCGGTCTACCTCCATCAGCTCCGGCCGGAGATCGATCGCGGCCAGAGCAAGGGGCGCGTGCTGCTCAACGCCCATGGCCGCCCGCTGTCGCGGGTGGGCGCGTGGGGCATCGTCAAGCGCGCCGCGGCGCGCGCCGGGATCACCAAGCGGGTGACGCCCCACACGCTCCGCCACAGCTTCGCCACCCACCTGCTGGAGGGCGGCGCCGACCTCCGCGCGGTGCAGGAGATGCTCGGGCACGCGGACCTCTCCACCACTCAGATCTACACCCACGTCGACCGCGAGTATCTCCGCTCCGTCCACAAGCAGTTCCATCCGAGGGGCTGACGTGGCGCGCGCGCTGGCCGGGCTGGTCGCGCTGGTGGCCGCGCAGGGCTGCGTCCGCTACGTCCCCCAGCCGGTCGAGCCGGCGGCGCACGCCGCCGAGTACCGGGCGCGCCGGCTGTCCGAACCGCAGCTCGTCGCGTGGGTGAGCCGCTGGTCGGAGCGTCCCGCCGCGGGGCGGTGGACCGATCGTCAGCTCGCGCTCGCCGCGCTCGGGCTCCGCGCCGAGCTGGCCCGGGCGCGGGCCGAATGGCGCGCGGCGCTGGCCGCGGAACGCTCGGCCGGAGCGCGTCCGGCCCCCGGGGCCGCGGCCGGCGTGGAGCGCGCGGTCTCGGGCAGCGAGGGCGCCTCACCCTGGGTCGTATCCCTCGGGGCGCTCCTCTCGGTCGAGCTCGGCGGCAAGCGCGGTGCTCGCCTGCAGCGCGCGCGGGCCCGGACCGCGCTGGCGGAAGCGGAGCTTCGGCGCACCGCCTGGCGTATCGCGAGCGAGACCCGCGCGGCCGCACTGGCGCTGGCGGAGGCCGAGGCCGAGCGTGCCGAATCGGAGCGCGAGGCCCGGGCCCTCGCCGAGGTCGAGTCGCTCGAGCGCGCGCGATATCAGGAGGCGGCCCTTACGGCGGCGGAGCTGGCTCGCACGGCGTCCGAAGTCCAGGAGGCGAAGTTTCGCGTGAGCGTCGCGGAGGGGGCGGCGATCGACGCCCGCGCGGCGCTCGCGGGCCTGACGGCGCTCCCGCTCGCGTCACTCGACAGCCTGGAGATCGAGCCCGAGGCCGGGTCCGGCTGCGTCGCAATCGTGGCGCTGGGCGACGACTCGCTGGCCGCTCTCGCGCTCACGCGCCGGCCGGAGATCGGTCGCGCGCTCGCGGAGTATGCCGTGGCCGAGGCCGACCTTCGCGCCGCGGTCGCGCGGCAGTACCCCGACCTCGACATCGGTCCCGGATTCATCTGGGATCAGGGCGTGCATCGCTGGACGCTGGCGCTGGCACTCCCCAACCTGCTGGGCTTCCGCAACCGTGCCGCCGTCGATGAGGCGCTTGCCGGCCGGGCCGCGGCCGCCGCTCGCGTCGCCGAAGCGCAGGATGAGTTGCTGGGCGACGTCGCTCGGGCGACTGGTCGCTGCCGCGGCGCGCAGATCGAGGCCGCGGCTGCCGACTCCCAGGTGGCCGTCGCCCACCGGACCGCGGCGCTGGCGCAGGCCGCGTATGATCGCGGGGAGACCGCGCGGCTCGATCCCGTGCTCGCGGAGCTCGGCGTGGTGCGCGCGGAGCGGTCGCGCCGGTTGCAGGCGGCTCGCCTTGTCGCCGCCGGTCGCGGCCTCGAGGCGGCGCTCGGCGGATCGGCCGCCGCCGAGTCGGACCGGTGGCCGGATCCACGGTCCGACGTGCTGATGGAGGAGGTGCCGAAATGAGCAGAACGCTGCGTCGGACAGTGGCCATCGTCATCGTCGTTGCCGGAGCGGCCGGGATCGTCCTGAGATTCCGCGAGTCGCGTCGCAGCGTCGTCCACGAGGCCGAGCGGGACAAGCCGGTCGTAGCGCCAAGTCGCGTGGCGGCGCGTGAAGGCGCGGTCACCGTGACGCTCGACAGCGCCGAGCTCCGGCGCATCGGGCTGACGGTGGCCGGCGTCCGTACCGCGGGCCGCGTCGCGGAGATCCGCCTGCCGGGCGAGGTAGTAGCCGAGACCGAGCGCGCGGCCACCCTCCGGGCCCCGGTGACGGGACGGTTCACCGTACCGGAAGGCGCGCACTGGCCCGGTCTCGGTGAGCGGGTGAGAGCCGGCGTCGAGATCGCTCGGGTGTCGGATGCGCGCCCCCTGGCGATGCCGATCTCGGG
>DASSYY010000202.1:0-4851 GCA_035703025.1 Gemmatimonadales bacterium
CATCCGCCCGGCCACCTCCTTCACCAGCTTCGCGGCCACTGTCGCCGTCACGCCGCCGACGTCCTGCCGGGGGTTGTACTCCACGATGTCGGCGCCTACGACGTGGCCGCCGGCCCCCTGCACCAGCCCGATCACCTCCCGCACCGTGAGCCCGCCCGGGTCCCGGTGGGACACGCCGGGCGCGAACGCCGGATCCAACCCGTCCAGATCGATCGAGAGGTACACCGCGCCGCCCACGGTCGGCCGGACGCCGGCCTGCCACGCGCGCATGTCGATCACCTCGACGCCGAAGCGGTCCGCCTGGCCGCGCTGGTGCGCGTTCATCGTGCGGATGCCAACCTGGACCAGGCGGCTGGCCAGGCCTTCCTCCATGATCCGGGCGAAGGGACAGGCGTGGGAGAACCGGTCGCCCTCGAACTCGTCGTACAGGTCGGGATGGGCGTCGATGTGCAGGATGGTGAGCGGCGAGAGACCGCGGGCGACGGCACGCAGCACCGGGTAAGTCACCGAGTGGTCGCCGCCCAGCGCGAGCGGCCGGTGGCCCGCCGAGATGAGCTCCGCGATGCCGGCCTCGATCCGCCCCCGGGACTCCGCGGTCGGCGGGAGCGCCAGGTCGCCGGCGTCGCTCAGGCCCCCGGCTCCGGTGACCTCGCGGAACTGCTCGCACCAGGTGTTCCACGCAGCCGAGTGGAGGGCCGCGCGGATCAGCGGCGGCGCTTCCGAAGGGCCCTGCAGAAAGGAGGAGCTCGCATCATAGGGCAGGCCGATGAGGCGGGGCGGAGGGGGCATGGGGGCCTCCGGGGGGGGAGTCCGGTCGCGGCGTCGGGATATCTTGAGAGTAATGAACGTCCTGCTTTTCGGCGCGACCGGCATGGTGGGGCAAGGCGTGCTCCGCGAGTGCGTGCGGGATCCCGGCGTCGGCCGCGTCCTGGCGGTCAGCCGGCGGGCCACCGGACAGGCGCATGACAAGCTGCGTGAGCTGGTGCTCCCCGACCCCGCCGACCTCTCCACCGTCGAAACCCAGCTGGCGGGCTTCGACGCCTGCTTCTTCTGTCTCGGCGTGACGTCGGCGGGGCTCTCGGAGGAGCGTTACACTCGGCTCACGTACGACCTGACGTTGGCCGTGGCCCGAACGCTCGCGCGGCTGAATCCCGGGATGACCTTCGTTTACGTCTCGGGAGCCGGCACGGACAGCAGCGAGCGCGGACGGATCATGTGGGCACGGGTGAAGGGTCGGACCGAGAACGCACTGCTCGCGTTGCCGTTCAAGGCGGCCTACATGTTCCGGCCTGGCTACATCCAGCCGCTGGAGGGGATCCAGTCGCGGACCCGCTGGTATCGGATGCTGTACGCCGTGGTCGCGCCGCTCTACCCGGTCCTCAAGCGCCTGTTTCCCGGAGCCGTCACGACGACGGCCCAGATGGGCCGTGCGATGCTCGCGGTCGCCCGCGAGGGCTTCGCGCGGCCGGTGCTCGAAACTCGCGACATCAATCGGCTGTGATTCCGAGAGGCCCCCGGCGAGGGCTCGCTCCACGGCCTTCCGGGTGCGAATCCCACCCCCTGCCTGGAATGTCGATTGGAGGCCGGCTCGTTCGACTACTATATGAGGCGGAGCCATGCCCGCCCGGGATATCGCGAGAACCACCGAAAGGAGCGACGCATGAGCGGCATTCGGGTGCTGGTCGGGACGCGGAAGGGCGCCTTCGTCCTGACCTCGGACGGAAAGCGGGACCGGTGGAAGGTCTGCGGCCCCCACTTTCCCGGTTGGGAGATCTACCACCTCAAGGGCTCGCCGGCCGAGCCGAGCCGCATCTGGGCCTCGCAGACGAGCGGGTGGTTCGGGCAGGTGATGCAGCGCTCCGACGACGGCGGCGAGACCTGGGAGGCCGTGGGCAACGAGTTCGCCTACGACGGGGTCCCGGGCACGCACATGTGGTATGACGGGACCCAGCATCCCTGGCAGTTCGCGCGGGTCTGGCATCTCGAGCCGTCCTTGACCGACCCCGACCTCGTGTATGCCGGGGTCGAGGACGCGGCGCTCTTCCGCTCCGCGGATGGCGGCCGGACCTGACGCGAGCTCGCCGGGCTGCGCGGTCACCCGTCCGGACCCAAGTGGCAGCCGGGGGCCGGCGGGATGTGCCTGCACACGATCGTGCTCGACCCCTCCGATCCCCAGCGGATCTTCATCGCGATCTCGGCGGCCGGCGCGTTCCGGACCGACGACGGCGGCGCGACCTGGCGGCCGATCAACCAGGGCCTCAAGTCCCAGGGGATTCCCGATCCCACCGCCGAGGTGGGGCACTGCGTTCACCGGATCGCGATGCATCCGTCCCGGCCGGGCGTGCTGTTCATGCAGAAGCACTGGGACGTGATGCGGAGCGACGACGCGGGCGACTCGTGGCACGAGGTCAGCGGGAACCTTCCGACCGACTTCGGCTTCCCGATCGACGTGCATGCCCACGAGCCGGAGACCATCTACGTGGTCCCGATCACCAGCGACTCCCACCACTTCCCGCCCGAGGGCAAGCTCCGCGTCTACCGGAGCCGGACCGGCGGCCAGGAATGGGAGCCTCTCACCAAGGGACTGCCGCAGCAGGACTGTTACGTCAACGTCCTGCGTGACGCGATGGCCGTCGACCAGCTCGACCCGTGCGGCATCTACTTCGGCACCACCGGGGGGCAGGTCTACGCCTCGGCGGACGCCGGCGCCAGCTGGGCACCGATCGTCCGGGATCTTCCCGCGGTATTGTCGGTCGAGGTCCAGACGCTGCCATGATCCGGGTCCTGCTGCCGCAGCATCTCAGGGCGCTGGCGCGCGTCGGCGAGGAGGTGGAACTGGACGTGGAGGGACCGCCCACCCAGCGGTCGGTGCTCGACGCGCTCGAGGCGCGCTATCCGATGCTGCGAGGCACGATCCGGGGGCACTCGACCCTTGAGCGCCGCCCGTTCGTGCGCTTCTTCGCGTGCGAGCAGGATCTGTCGCACGACCCGCCCGACACGCCGCTTCCCGAGGCGGTCGCGTCCGGCGCGGAGCCCTTCATGGTCGTGGGGGCAATGGCGGGAGGGTGACACCGGAGCGCTAGCGGCGGCCGAAGGTCCAGTCGGTGAACAGACCGACCCAGACCATGACCGCCGCTAGCGCGAGGTACACTATCGCCGTTCCCCCGTCGCCGATCGCATTCCTGAGCCCGCGGGCCTTCCAGTTCTCCCAGAACCACCACGGCCGAATCACCGTCAGGAGCGCGAGAAAGCCGCCGACGCCCACCCAGAGGAGGCGGTCCCTGCCCCAGCCCATGGCCGGCGCCGCCGCCCACAGTCCTGCGACCGTCAGCACCGACACAGCGAACAGGATGAGGCCGCCTCGCACCCTGCTCCGGGGCGGGCCCGGCCGGTCGGTCTCCTCGTCACGCGCGGACCACTCGTTGGCGGCGGCGAACACCATGATGAGGCTCAGCAGTCCGAACGCGATGACGGCCGCCCTCGCCTGGGCCGGAGTCAGCATGGGGGCCTCGCGAGCAGCCGTCGCGCGGCGACGACCAGAGCGGCGTTGTCCGGCGCGACCCGCCCATCGGGCAGGAGCAGGGTGTCCTCGAGCCCGATGCGCGCCTGGTGGCCTCGCCGTACCGCCTCGGCCAGCAGAGCCCACGCCGTGGCGCCGGTACCATGGAGCAGGCGTGGGATCGCCACCCCGGCCCGGGTCAGAACCTGTTCCATGGCAGCCGTGGCCGCCAGCGCGGCGGGCACCGTCTGGTCCTGCGGCTCGAGCAGAACGCGGAGGCACCGCGCCGCGATCCCACTCGCGACGAACGTCTCCGCCGCCGCCGCGGACGCCAGCCCCGCCTCGATGCCTACACCCATCGCCAGCAGCGCGTCCGCGACCTCGAGCGCCCCCACCTCGTCGAAGTTGACCGAAGCGAAATCCGGCCGCTCGCTCCAACCGCGGACCTGCGCCACCCGCGTGCGGGGATCGGGCTCGATCCACGCGCCCGTGCTTATCCCGGTCGGAAGCCCCGGCGCCGCGGCACGCAGGGCCCGCACGAGCGACGCCACGGCATCCGCTGCCAGGGTCTCGCGGCCCTCCGCATCGCGCACGTGCGCGTGAACCGCATCGGCGCCCTGAGCCCGGCAGGCGGCGGCCGCGCGCGCCTGCTCGGCCGGCGTGAGCGGCAGCTCCGGGTGATCCCCGCGCTCGCGGGCGCCGTTGATGGCGGCTTCGAGAAAGGTGGGCCGGGGACTCATGCAGCCTCGCCAGGCGTCCGCTCGCAGACCATGAGCAGCGCGGGCCCATCGGGGGTGTCGACCCCTCTCACGGCGCGAAAGCCGGCCTTCTCGTAGCACCGGATGGCCCGGCCATTGTCGGGTGACGGGTCGGTCTGGATGCGCGTCACCGCCGGGTCGGTGAACAGCCGCTCGATGAAGGCCCGGACCATCGCCGTGCCGAGCCCGCGGTCGAGCTGCTCCGGATGCCCGAGGAACTGGTCGATGCCGCGAACGCCGGGATCCACCTCGTCCGGCCACCAGCCGTCGCCGGAGCCCATTGCCACATACGACTGGATGTAGCCGATCGGCCGGCCGTCGCCGAGGGCGATGTAGGCCCGGGTAGTGGACGCGTCGTCGAGCATCGGTCCGAACTCCGCCTCGACATCGGCGAGCGACGGCGATCCGCTCCACCATTCGGCGACGTGCGGCCGGGCGAGCCATTCGTGCAGCAGCGGAAAGTCCTCCGGCGTCAGGGGCCGGAACGAGACGGCAGGCATGACGGCCATCGAGCTACTTCAGCAGCGCGCCGGTCCGACTCCCCGGATCCAGGCCCGCGACGCCGTGCGAGAAGGTCCGGCGATGTGACTCGAT
>DASSYY010000271.1:0-10587 GCA_035703025.1 Gemmatimonadales bacterium
GGCAAAGGCGAAGGGCCAGAGTCGAGTCATCAGCAATGTACGATGCGTGGTCGCCGCAGGGTTCAGATCCCCGGTGTCCGGTCTCACCCGTTCGCCTGCGTCAGGTCGAGGGCCACAACCACGCCGCCCCCCGGACCCCGCTCGAATCTCCGTGCGCGTTCAGGACGACCTTGGTGAGCACGGCGTCGGAGAAGACGTACGCGGGCAAACGGGCACGGACCGCCGACGGCAGGTCCGGCAGGTTGGAAATGCCGCCACCCAGGACGACGACGTGCGGATCGAGCAGGTTGATGACGGTGGCGAGCGCGCGGGCCAGCCGGTCGTGGTAGCGCTCCAGCGCGCGGATGCCGTGCGGCTCGCCGGCCGCCGCGGCTCGAACGATCTCCTGGCTCGAGCGCCGGGTACCGGAGGCGCGCGCATAGTCACGCTCCAGGCCGGGGCCCGAGAGGAACGTCTCGACGCACCCGGACTTCCCGCAGTAGCACTCCGGCGCGGCCGCGCGCTCCTCATCCGTCATCCAGGGGAGAGGGTTGTGCCCCCATTCGCCGGCGATCTGGTTGGCTCCCTCGTGGATGCGGTGCTGGATCGCGATGCCCCCGCCCACCCCGGTGCCGAGGATCACGCCGAAGACCGTCTCGCACCCCTGGCCGGCGCCGTCGATCGCCTCGGACAGCGTGAAGCAGTTCGCGTCGTTGGCGGCGCGCACCGGCCGGACGAGCCGGGCCTCGAGGTCGGCAAGCAGGGGCCGGCCGATGAGCCAGGTGGAGTTGGCGTTCTTGACCAATCCCGTGGCGTGGCTGACCACGCCCGGGATTCCCAGGCCCACGGAGCCCGGGCACCCCGCCTCGGCCTCGATCTCGGCGACGAGGCGCGCGATCGCGTCGAGAGTCCCCGCATAATCGCGCGGAGTCGGCACCCGGCGCCGGACCGCGACGAGCGCGTCCGCATCCAGGCCGACCCCTTCGATCTTCGTCCCGCCCAGGTCAATGCCGATCTGCATCGCCTCCCCGTCGGATCGCGGGCATGCCCGCCTCAGTTGCGGAGTAGACTCACCGCCCAGCCGGCGAAGGCGAGCCACCCGCGGGTTTCGGACAGCATCAGGCGGAGGGGCTGGAGGGCGACCAGCGCTACTCCACCCCACAGCGTCACCGGGTGCAGGCGTCGCCGGGAGATGAGGTCCCAGGCCACCATCGGCACCAGGAGCAGGTCGACGCCGAGGTCGGTCATGCTGAACCCCGGCACCGGTGAGGCGCCCGTCATGAACGCGAACGGCCAGCGGGCGACCCCGGCCTCGGCCAGCGCGATCGAAGCAAGCAGGATGTAGCGCTTGTGCCGCTGCGGGTCGTGCCGGTTCGCGAACCCCAACGCCACGAAGACACCGAACAGGGCGAGGTCCGCGAGGGGAACCACGAGGAACTGGAGTGGCGGCACCGGAACGTCGATGAACCCGGTTGGACGGCCCGCGGCGATCAGCGCGCCGATCGTTCCCAGCAGGACCATGACGACCGCGAGCCCGCCGCCGAGCCGGCCGAGTCGCCGGTGCAGGTCGACCCGCCCGGCCGCCACCAGGGAAGGCTGGGCGAGCAGCAGCACGTACCAGGCGGCGAACACGACGCCGTGGACGTAGAAGAAGGGCTCGGGCGCGCCGTGGGCCCGCGCCCATTCGGGGAACCACGGCCGAAGAAAGAAGGTCCGGGCGAAGCCGAGCAGCACCGCGGCGGCAATGGCGGCGGCGAGCCCGACGTGGAACCGGCGCTCGGCCGACCAGCGAATCCGAGGGCGACGCGCGATTGTCGCAGTCACTTCGCCGGCTCCACTTTGGTAGGGGTGGTCGAATATGCCCCGTCCCTGTGGGAGTCGCCAGCGCGGTCAGGTGCCGGCGTGGTTCGCCGGGTACGCGGGTGCCAGGTCCACGACGAGCAGCGAGTGATCCGACCACCGCCGCTCCCGAACCTCATGATCGTAGCGGCAGCCGGTCACGCGCGCAGCAAGGATCGGCGAGGCAAAGGCGTGGTCGATCCGGAACCCCCGCCCCGCGCGACCGCTTCCGGGAGTGCTGAACCAGGTGTATTCCTGGGTGTCCCCGTGCTCGCGCCGCCAGAGATCCACCAGTCCGATCCCGGCGAGCTCGGCGAACGCCCTCCCGGCCTTGAAGCGGTAGTCCCTGGCATCGACGCGGGAGGCGCCGGCGTTGAAGTCGCCCAGCATGAGGAAGGGCCGAACGGCGCGGCAGGCCAGCCAGCCGGCGGCGGCGGTCCAGAATGCGGGAAGCGCGGGCCCGGCGGCCGGACCATAGACCGCGGCGAGGCGCACTCCGCATCCGACCAGGTCCAGCTCGAGCCAGCCGCGGGGATAGATGCCGGCCTGCGGCGGCGCCGGCCCGGCGACGCGCCGGACCGGAACGCGCGACAGGACGCAGAGCCCGCGGTCCCTGGGCCCCCGCGGCGCGCTGACGCCACGCACGTAGCCCTCCCCGGCGAGCACGTGGCAGAGGTCGGCCGCGCGGGTGGTGACGGTCTCCTGCAGCACGATGACGTCCGCGTCGTACCGCCGCAGCGTCTCGACGATGGGGCCGCAGCGCGACCCGCCGCCCGCGAGGATGTTCCAGGAAAGGAGGCGCATGGTGTTGACCAGGATGTGGGCACTCGTGACCGTCATGCTCGGGGCACAGGCGGTCTCACCCGCCGCGCCGGCGGACGCGGACGTCGAGGCGACGCTGCGGCGTCAGACCCAGGAGCTGCTCGACGCCGTCACGAGCGGCTCGGCCGCGGTGTGGGACCGCTACCTGGACTCCGCCGTCAGCTATACCACCGAAGACGGCACCGTGCGGTCCAAGCGCGAGATGGTGGGCGACATCCGCCCGCTGCCGCAGACGATCTCGGGCTCCATCAGGATCATCGAGTTCACGGCCAGAGTCCACGGCGGCGTGGCGGTGACGACCCACGTGGACGACGAGCACGAGACCTTCCACGGGCACCCGCTCCACTGCCAGTACCGCTCGACCGACACCTGGCTCCGGACGCCGGCGGGCTGGCGGCTGATCGGCGCCCAGGTGCTCGCCCTGCGCACGGACCCGCCGGCCGTCGCGCTCACGCCGGCGGCGCTCGACGAGCTCGCGGGGACCTACACCCTGTCGCCGGAGCTGCGCTACGAAATCCGCCGCAGCGGGGCCGTGCTCGTCGGGCAAGAGACCGGCCGCAAGCCCGACACGCTGCGCGCCGAGACCCGGGACGTGCTGTTCGTGCCCGGGCGGCCCCGGTACCGGAAGGTGTTCCGGCGGGACGCCGGCGGGCAGGTCGTGGACTTCGCCGAGCGGCGGGAGGCGTGGGATCTGGTGTGGGTGAAGGCGAAGTAAGACCGGCGGTCGAGCTACCGCAGGCGCTTCTCATACCGCCAGACCTCGAGCGCGGGCACTCCATTCGCGGCGTCGGGCTGATAGACCACCGTCCCGGCGCGACGCCAGCCGCACTTCTCGTAGAACCTCGCGGCCCGCTCGTTTCCGACCGCGCACGCAAGCCAGGCCAGCTCGACCCCGTCCCCTGCAAGCCGCTCCTCCGCGTCGGCCACCAACGCGGCCGCGGCCCCGGTGCCGCGCGCCTCGGCCGACACGTAGAGCTGATAGAGCTCGTCGCCCTTCAGGAGGCAGAACCCGACGGGCGTGGGGAACGGACCCACGACTCTGACGTCCGGGAGGGCCTCCTGCAGCCGGTCCCTGAGGCTCTCCCGCGTGCGAATCCGGGCGAGCTCGGCGGGGAGGATGCGCGCATGGGCATCCTGCCAGCCGTCGTACCAGACCTTCGCCAGGTGATCGATCTCCGCCGCTTCGGCAGGTCTGACAAACATCGTCATGGTGCCTTTCGAGGGTCGTGCACGGCTCGGGAGCCGGCGCCCCTTCCGCCGCCACCACCGGCACACGAGGTTAGGGCATGCCCGGCCCCCTCCAGACGCTCGAGTACGAATCCTCGCCCGGCCGCTGGCGGTTCTCGAGCGCGCCGCCCGAGGGAGCGCTGGCGGGCATCGTGCAGGAGTACTGGGAGGTCGAGGGCCGCCTGAGCCCGTTCCGCGAGCGCATTCTTCCGAACGGCTCCACGGAAGTAATGGTCAATCTCGGCCCTCCGCACCAGATGGTCACCCACACCGGCACCAGCGTGTGGGAGCGCGCCTGGTTCTTCGGACTGCACGATCGGGCAATCGTCATCGAGTCGCTCCACGGCACCCACCTGGTGTCGGCGCGACTGCACCCGCTCGGGGCGCTGCGGCTGCTCGGTCCCGACACCGCCATGCGGGTCAACGCGGTCACCGACCTGGAGACGCTGCTCGGCCTGCCGGCGCGCGAGCTGCGGACGCAGCTGCTCGGCGCCGGATCGGCCGGGGAGCGCTTCGACCTGCTCGAGCGGTTCCTCCTCCCTCGGCTCTCGGCGGGCGCGGCGCCCTCGCCGATCGTGGGCGAAGCCGCGCGCCTCATCGAGGAGGCCCACGGCCATCTGCGCATCGCCTCGCTCCATGCCGACCTGGGCGTCAGCCGGAAACAGCTCTGGCTCCGCTTCGCCCGCGACCTGGGGATGTCGCCCAAGGCCTACGCGCGGCTGCAGCGGTTCGTGTGGACGCTGGCACGCCTGCGGGAGAGCACCAGCGTCGAGTGGCCGCGACTGGCCGCGGCCGCCGGATACTCGGATCAGTCGCATCTGGTGCGCGACTTCCGCCGGTTCGCCTCCGCCAGCCCGACCGAGTTCCTGCGGACGCGAACGCCCGACAGCACCGCGCTGCTGGACGAGGCGGGGTAACAAATCTTCAAGACTTCGGGAGCGCGGGGCGCATATTGCACCCCATGCGACTCCCAACCAGTCTGACCGCCCTGGCGGCGTACACGGCGCTCACGTCGTTTCCCCTCCCCCAACGCAATGCTCCGGATTTCCGGCCGCTCGAGTTCCTGGTCGGCGATTGCTGGATCGGCACGTTCCCCGACGGGAAACAGACGGACGAGCACTGCTTCGAGTGGGTCTACGACCGGAAGTTCATCCGGGACCGGCACGTGGTGCGGAACGGCCAGGCACCGTACGCCGGGGAGACGCTCTACGGCTGGGATGCCCGGGCGAAGCGGCTGGCGTTCTGGTACTTCAACAGCGAGGGCGACGTGATCCTCGGGACGGTCGAGTACCAGGCGGACTCGATCGTGTTTCCGACGCGGTACGAGACGGACAAGGGGCCGGTCGACCTGCGCGCCGTCTGGACCCGCACCGGGCCGGACAGCTACCGGGTGGCGCAGAGCCGACGCGAGGGCGAGGCGTGGAAGCCGCTGTGGAGGATGGAGCTCAGGCGGAAGCGGGGGTGATCGCCAGGGCGGGCGCAGGGAATGGGACGCCGCTACCGATGACCCCAAGGGACCAGGGCATCAAATACCTTCAGCTTGTCCAGGAAGTAGGTGATGACACCGAGCAGAACCAGAAATTGTGTCTTCACCCACTGGTATCGCTGCTCCAGCACCGCGCAGCCGTTCGCCGCGGACCCCTGCACCCGGGCGATACCGAAACGCAGAAACGCCTCCGAGAGCAAACGCTCGGCTTCAACGGATTGAACCGGTGGAGCAATCAGGAACCGGCGCTCGGCGGTCTTGAACGCCTGGAGTGTCCCGTTGACCTTCCACGGCCGCGGCGTCGCCAGCGTGATCCCGCGCACCAGCCGATCGATGTCGCTCCCCAGCGACAGGAAGATGCGCCGAATAACGATGCAGGTTTCGAAGAGCTGGAGCGCACGCATGAAGGTCCACTCGTACGTCTGTTCGTCGACGTCACTGCTGTACACACCGAGCGCATCCGTCCAACTCAAGAGAAGGCACTCATACGATCGGCGACTGATGTTCTCAGATACGTGTTTCACGAGAAACGAGCGCGCTTCGTGGTCATAACCTCCCGTGAACAATCTCCCGATGGCCTCGGCCTCCGTCTGCATGACCGCTTCGATCTCGCGACCGGGCACCCGGAGCGCGACAAACGGGAACTGTCGTTCCGTCGTCACGCCGTCGGGAAGCAGTTTTGCGATATGCGTGAACTGCTCCTCACTATCGTTCCAAGCCTTCTCTTTCAGCTGTTGACTGTCGTCGGTGGCCCCGAATTGACACCACACCGAAAAGACTCCTACCCCGTATTCCTGGCTCAAGAGCAGTGACATGCCGGCAATACTTCCCTCCGGCGGTACCGGGAAGGTCAGGCGTTCGAATCCCGGGAGGCCCTCTTCGTAGAAGATCCAGGAGAAGCTTTCCGCCAGGGCGTCGGCGTATCGTGTCTGAGGAGCCGCGGCCGCCCGCAACCGCTCGAGATGCGGTGGTCCCAGATCGTCTCCGAAATCGATGTCGAAGAGCGCGATCACATCCGTTCGAACGGATTCCATGCAGCCTCCCGCGACGTCGCTACCGTGTCAGCCGGCCATGACCTTCCAGAATCCGCAGGACCTCCGCCACGGGAATCGCCTCGACTGTTCCCGACCTGGCGGTGACGGTGGTGGCCATGAACAGCGAGTTGTAGATCGCCTCTTCGGTCGCCTCGGCGGCGGCCTGGAACAGCCCGGTCATCGCGTCGTTGCCGAGCTCGGTCGTGGAGAGCCGCGCCGAGCGGAAGGGGCGCCGGACGCCGGGGTGCGTGGCGAAGGCGATCACGTAGTCGCCCGAGCCGTTGTCCATCGCCGAGCCCGTGCGGCTCAGGCCCACCAGCGCGCGGGCGGCGAGCCGGCCGAGGTTGCGGTCGGACAGGGGCGCGTCCGTGGCTACGACGATCATGATCGAGCCTTTCGCACCCTGTGCGCCCCCCTGATCGGCCGCGCGGCGGACGCCCTGCCGGCCGAGTGCCCGGCCGACGGGGACGCCGAGCACGAGGAGGTCGCCGCCGAAGTTGGACTGCACCAGCACGCCGACGGTCCAGGTACTGTCGCCCGCCCGGGCCCGACGCGACGAGGTCCCGATCCCACCCTTCCAGCCGAACGCGACAGTGCCGGTGCCCGCGCCCACGCTTCCCTCCGCCACGGGCCCGGTGCGGGCGCCGTCGAGTGCCGCGCGCACATCGCGCTCGCCGACCGGGCGGCTCCGGATCGCATTGAGGACGTAGCCGTCATTGGTCTCGCCCACCACCGGATTGATGGAGCGCACTTCCTCCATCCCCGGCTGCGCCAGCAGCCAGCCGAGCATCGCGTCCGCGGCGCGCCAGACGCACAGCGTGCAGGTCAGCAGGATCGGCGTCTCGAGCTCCCCGAGCTCGGCCACCTGCGTCACGCCGAGCAGCTTGCCGAAGCCGTTGCCCACGTGGATCGCGGCGGGGACGCGGTCGAGAAAGACATTGCCGGCATGGGGAAGGATGGCCGTCACGCCGGTCCGGACGGAGTCGCCGATGCGCACCGTGGTCTGGCCGACGCGGACGCCGGGGACGTCGGTGATCGCGTTCAGCGGACCGGTCGGGAGGGTACCGGGAACGATGCCGAGGCCGCGGGCGCGGGCGGCGCCCTGGGCGCCGAGCCGGCCGGGCAGGAGGACGCATAGGAGAAGGGCGACGAGATAGCGCATGGCGTACGGGACAAGATGGCCCGTCCCGTTTTCCCCGTCGAGTGGGACGCCCTGCGAGTTGCGCGGACCAGGCCGCCGCTGCACAATGGGAACCCGGAAATCGCCCAACCAGCACGTGCCAGGAGGACAGCATGGCGCCCATGAACGAGCTCGACCGGTTTCGCAGGGTGTGGGAGATGGAGGCCCAGCTCACATCCCAGCTCCTCGAATCGCTCCCGACCAGCCAGTACGACTTCCGCCCCGACCCCGGCGGCCGCTCGCTCGGCGAGCTGGCGTGGCACCTGAGCGAGGTCGAGGGCTACATCACCTACGGCATCGCCAACGGCGCGGTCACGTTCCAGGAGGCCCCGCCGAACCTGAAGCGTCCCAGGGAGATTCCGCTCCTGGCCCCGGGCTACCGCCGGGCGCACGACGAGGCGGTGGCACGGCTCGCAAGCCTGACCGAGGCGGACCTCGACCGCGAGATGCCGTTTGCGGACCGGCGGATGCCGATCCGCGACATGCTGTGGGGCGCGATCCTGATGCACCTCATCCATCACCGCGGGCAGCTCTCGCTCATGTGCCGCCTGGCGGGCGGCACCGCTCCCGGCATCTACGGGCCGAACCGCGAGGAGATGGCCGCGATGCGGGAGCGAATGACGGCGAAGGTGTAGCCCGTGCTCCGGGGGCTCAGTCCCTCCAGCTGAGCCCCTGGAGCGCGATGCGGTACTCGCCCGCGGCCTCCTCCCACCGGATCCCGTAGCTCGCGGGATAGAAGCCCGCGGGCGCATAGCGTCCAGCCGGCGGCAGCGCGATCTCCCGGGCGGTGGCGGGGCCGGTGCGCTGCGCGAGGATGAACGCGCGTGTCACCATCGGCTCGTCGAAGATCACCTGCCCGTCCCACGACCCGACGATGAACGTGCGGGTGAACGGCTGGTTCGAGGGCGGCAGCTCGGGCGACGCCGCGTCGAGCCAGTGCAGCCCCATCCGCGGCACCGTCATCCCCGCCGGCGTCGTGTTCAGCAGGACGTGCGTCGAGACGTAGCGGGCCGGGATCTCCGCCTCGGCGGGCAGCCGCGCCGCCTTCGCGGCGAAGTCGGGGGCGTTGAGGTCGATCTCGTTCCGGGTCGCGAGCGGCACCCGGTAGAAGTGGAAATCGAAGTGGGGCGCGGTGTACGGCCCGCCGTGCCCGTCCGGGTTCCAGTCCACCTCCACGAACCGGTACGGGGTCGGGTTGCCGGCCGGCAGCTCCAGCAGGTACTCGCTGTAGGGGCCGTGGGTGCCCGGGCCGTGGTCGGGCGAGTGGCTGGGCAGGCCCTCGAGGGCCGCGGCGCTCAGGGCCACGCCGACCTCGACCGGGTTCCCGGACCGGCCGTCCAGCATCACATAGGTGCGGGCCTGGCCGTTCCCGAGCGCGACGGGCGCGCCGTAGCGGGCGTGGAGTCCAGTGCCGGCCCGGTCCGCGGCGGGCGCCGGGCGGGCGCCGCGGACGGCGGCGGCCGTCAGGGCGGCGGCCGCAAGGAGGAGAGCCGATCGGGTCACAAGGGTGGTGCGGTTGGGCATGGCCTGCTCCGGTGTCGGGGTCCGAGTCTCAGCGGATCTCCCGTGAAACGCAGCCGGCCCGCAGTCCTTCTCACCCGGATGACGGCCGGATCACCGCAGTAGCACGCACGATCAAGCCCCCGGGGTCGCCTTCCCTTCATTTATAGGAGTTAGGCCTCAGGATCCGCGGCTGCCACTCCAGCCCGGGCTCACGCTGGCCACCCCTTCCAAAGGAGACACCCGATGATCCTAGGAATCTTCAGCGTCCCGATCTTCAGCCTGCTGCACGTGCTGGTGAGCGTGGTGGGCATCGTCGCCGGGCTGGTGGTGGCGGGCGGGATGGTGTCGGGACGGCGGCTCGACGGATGGACCGGGGTCTTCCTGGTGACGACCCTGCTCACCAACGCGTCGGGGTTCGCCTTTCCGTTCGTGAAATTCATGCCGTCGCATGCGCTCGGGGGCCTGTCGCTCCTCATCCTGCCGGTGGTGATCGCCGCGCGCTACTGGAAGCAACTGAGCGGGGGATGGCGGACGGTGTACGTCGCCGGCAGCGTGGCGGTGCTCTACTTCAACGTGTTCGTGCTGATCGCCCAGCTGTTCCACCGGATTCCCGCGCTGATCGTGCTCGCGCCCAAGCAGATGGAGCCGCCGTTCCTGGTGACGCAGCTGGCCGTGCTGGGGCTGTTCATCTGGCTGGGGGTCGCGGCCTACCGGGGCTTCCGGGCCGAGCCGGTGGCGCGGCGCGCGGGCGGAGCGGTGCTCGCGGGAGGGGTGGCGACGGGTTGAGCCATGACTGGTACCTCCGCCTCTGATGTACGCCGCCGCCGAGAGCTCTGACCCTCGGCGGCGGTTCTGTTTCCGCGCCGGCCGGCGGCGTTCCCCGGAAAGGCCAGTCTCGTCCTTCGAAAGAGACAGCGCGGGAACGGGACGCGAGATCCACGGGTCGAGGCGCGCCCACAGGACGTCGCGGGGCGTGCCCGGAGAGGGCGAGCGGCGCGACCTCGAACGCCGGCGGGCGGTGCTCGAGCTGCGGCGACCGGCCCTCGAACCGCGGCGCATGGCCCCGGCCGCATTGCGGCATTCTCCGACGGAAACGCGACGGCCCTGAAGTCCGGCGCGACGACCCCGCGGTGGCGCCGCCGCGACCTGCGGGTTGGGGCGGGCCACCGTGGGAGTGCAGCGCGGAGACAGGAGAGTGCGGCGCGGCTCCAAGGGGCTGCGACGCGGCTATCCGAAGGCGAGGCGCGGCACCATGAGGCCGCATCGGGGCCGCCTGGAACCGGAGCACGGCTTCAAGGCACTACGGCGCAGCTCCGTGAGACTGTGGCGCGGCTCCAGAGCGATGCCGCGCTGCTCCGTGAGACTGCGTCGCGGCTCCGCGGGACTGCCGCGCTGCTCCGCGGGACTCCAGTGCCGCGCCGCGAGACTGCAGCGCCCCTTCGCGAGACCGCATCGCAGCTCCGTGGGACTGCATCGCAGCTCCGTGGGACTGCAGCGCAGCTCCCCGAAAACGAGGC
>DASSYY010000283.1:0-18635 GCA_035703025.1 Gemmatimonadales bacterium
ACTACGGCATGGATCGCGACCGGCGGTGGGACCGGACCGGCCTGGCCTACGACGCGATGGCGCACGGCGTCGGCACGCCGGTGGAGCATCCGGTGCTGGCGGTGCTGGCGGCGTATCAGCGGGGCGAGACCGACGAGTTCATCCGGCCGCTGGTGCACTACCGTGACGGCCGGCCGGTGGCCACGATGCGCGACGGCGACGGCGTGCTGTTCTTCAACTACCGCAGCGACCGGATGCGCCAGATCGTGAGCGCGCTGGCCATCCCCGAATTCGACGAGTTCGACCTCGGCCGCCGGCCGGCGCTCTCGTGCGTCACCATGACGCAGTATGACCAGACCTTTCCGCTGCCACAGGCCTATCCGCCGTTCAGCCTGGCGCGGATCCTGGCCGAGGTGCTCGCCGACCAGGGGCGGAGCCAGTTCCGGACCGCGGAGACCGAGAAGTATCCCCACGTCACCTACTTCTTCAACGGCGGCTACGAGCCGCCGTACCGCGGCGAGGAGCGCTGCCTGATCCCGTCGCAGCGGGTAGCGACCTACGATCTGGCGCCGGAGATGAGCGCCGTCGGGATCACCGACGCGCTCTGCCGCACGATCGAGTCGGGCCACCACGACTTCATCCTCTGCAATTACGCCAACGCGGACATGGTGGGGCATACCGGGGTGCTGCCCGCCGTGATCAAGGCGGTGGAGACGGTGGACGCCTGTCTGGCCCGGGTGCTCGCGAGTGCGGAGCGGGCCGGGTGCAGCGTCCTCATCACCGCCGACCACGGCAACTGCGAGATGATGATCGATCCCGTGACGGGTGGTGTGCACACGGCCCATACCACCAACCCGGTGCCGTTCGTGGCCGTGCAGGCCGGCGGGAGGAGCCTGCGCAGCGGCGGCTCGCTCCGCGACGTGGCGCCGACGGTGCTCCGGCTGCTGGACATCACCCCGCCGGCGGAGATGACCGGCCGGGATCTGCGGGAAACCTGAGGGCGGGGAGCGGACGTGCGGCAAGACCTTGGCATGAGAGCGTGCATGAAGCAGCGTGAGTCGGCTGTGCCCCGTCAACCGGAGCGGCGCGGCGCGTTGCTCGTCATCGCCGCGCTGGTCCTTGCCGCGCTTCCCGCCTCGCTGGCCGCGCAGGTGGGCCACCGACCGGACGCCTCGCCCTACCGCGACATCCGGAGCGGGCACACCGTCACTCCGTACTTCGGCCAGTTCGGCGGCTCCGGAGGCCGATTCGAGATCGGCCCGCACGACGGGCGCATCTACGGGCTGCGCTACGACATCCGGACCGCGTCCACGATCCAGATCGGGCTCGCGGTGGCGCGCGCCGACCTGCAGCGGCTCATCGTCGACCCGTTCGATTCGCTGTCCCGGCGGGTCTCGGGTCCGGTCGACCAGACCGTCACGTTCGCCGAAGTCAACCTCCAGCTCAACCTGACCGGCGGGAAGTCGTGGCATCGGCTGGCGCCGTACGTCGGTACCGGTGTGGGGCTGACCTTCCCCAGCGGCACCCCGGCCGACACCAGCAAGTTCGAGCTCGGCAAGAAGCTCTACCTCGCGCCCACAGCCGGGATCCGCATCTTCATCACCGACCGGCTCTCGCTCCGGGGGGAGGCCCGCGCCCTGTTCATCAAGCTCAAGTATCCCACGACCTTCGAGGACGAGCCGGCGGCCGAGCCGGGGACGCCGCCCGACAACTCCAACGCCGTCATCACCGACGGCCGGGTCAGCGAGTGGACGACGAGCTCCGTGCTGCTGGTGGGCCTCGGCTACTCGTTCTCGCCCTGATCCCGTGGCAGTCGCGCTCTCCCGCGTCGTCGGCTTTCGCGCCCTGCACCGCTTCTTCCGGCCGGACTGGAGCGAGGAGCGCAATCGGGAGACGTTCGGACCCCTGAGCGACGCGCCAGGGCACGCACACGATTATCAATGCATAGTGACCGTGCGCGGCCCGACCGAGGCCTCGCGCGGGATGGTCCTCGACCTGGCGCTTCTCGACCGGATTCTGCAGGAGGAGGTCGTGCGCCCGTTCGACGGCCGGCACCTCAACCTCGACGTGCCCGAGTTCGCCTACGGCCGCACGCTGCCGACCTGCGAGGCCCTCGCCGCGCACGTGTTCCCCCGCGTGGCCGCCCGTCTCCCCGCCGGCGTGACGCTCGAGCGTGTACGCATACTGGAGGACCCGACGCTCTATGCCGACTGCACCGGATTCCCCTGAGCTGGTCCGCCCCGCCAAGCGGGGGGGCCGGATGTCCGAGCTCGCCGCCGTCGAAGAGGTTCCCGTCTGGCTGGAGGTGAACGGCCGGCCGGTGGTCACCTGGATGTGCACGCCCGACCTGCTCGAGGAGCTGGCGATCGGCTGGCTGCACGGCGAGGGCTACATCGACCGCCTGGACGAGGTGCACCTCCGGCCGTGCGCCACCGACCTGGGCTTCTGGGCGGAGGTCCCGCAGGAGCGCGTGGCGGCGGTGCAGGCCGAGGGGCGCCGGGCTGTGTTGGCATCGGGCTGCGGCGCCGTCTCCACCTACCTGGCGGAACCCGCCACCGTGGAATCCCGTCCCCGCCGGGGCGACCCACCCGATCCCGAGCACCTGCGCGCGCTGTTCAAGGCTCTCTTCGGCCGGGGCGACCGCTACAAGGACACCGGCGGCATCCATGCCGCCGCGCTCGTCGACCCGGCAGCGCTCGTCGCCGGCGCGGAGCCGGCCCTGATCGCCCACGCCGAAGACATCGGCCGGCACAACGCGGTGGACAAGTCGATCGGCGGCGCCTTCCTGGCCGGCCGCCGGCTGGAGGGGCTCGGCCTGCTGGTCACCGGCCGGATCTCGGCCGAGCTGGCGTTCAAGGCCGCGCGCGCCGGGCTGAGCTGGGTGGCGACGCCGTCGGTCCCGTCCACGCTGGCGGTGGAGATCGCCCGTCGGAGCGGGATGGTGCTGGTGGGGCGGGCGGTGAGCGGCACACCCCAGCGCCACGGCGCGGAGAGCGCCGGTGTCGAGTGACGAGGCCGCGATCGCGAAGATCCTGCGCAGCGCGCGGCGCATCGCGGTGGTGGGACTGAGCCCCAGGCCCGAGCGCCCGAGCCACCAGGTGGCCGAGTACCTCCAGCGCGCCGGCTACACGATCGTTCCCGTCCGGCCGACCGGCACGACGATCCTGGGCGAGCCGGTCCAGCCGGATCTCCGGACCGCCGCCGCCGCCGCTGGGCCGATCGACGTCGTCAACGTGTTCCGCCGGTCCGAGTTCGTGCCGGCGCTCTTGGGCGACCTGCTGGCTGTCCGGCCCCGCCTCGTGTGGCTCCAGGTCGGCATCCGGGACGACCCGACGGCGCGGCGGCTCGAGGCCGAGGGCATACCGGTCGTGATGGACCGCTGCCTGGCGGTGGACCACCAATTCCTGGGGGCCTGATGCGGATGAAAGAGGCTGTCGCCATCGCCGTCGCCTGCCTGACCACGCTCAGCTCCCAGCTGGCGGCGCAGCGCACGCGGGACCGGCCCACGCTCATCTTCACCGTCTCCGGCGCGTATCTCGACGGCGTTCGGCTCTGGTCGGTGGCCGATCAGCCGGTGAGCGATATCGGCGACATCACCCTGACCGATCACTTCGGGTTGACCCGGGACGTGAAGCGCACGATCGGCGCGGGATTCTCGGGGACCTACTACAAGGGCGCGCACCTCGGGCTCACCGCCGAGGCCTTCCTGCTCGGCCTCGGCTACGACGACACCTGCCGGCTCGTCGCCCCCGAGCAGTCCACCGTCAACGTCGAGCGGTGCAGCTCGATCGATGAGAGGGAACGGTCGGCGGCGGCGGTGTCCACGTCGGTCGGGCTGGTGTACCGGGTCGCGAGCGACGAGTTCATCTCGCCGTTCGTGCGGGCGAGCGCGGGCATGCTGATCAACAATCAAAGCCCGCTGCTGCTCGTCGGCGCGGCCCAGCGGCAGGACAGCGGTCCTCCCGCCGAGCTCGTGATCTACGACGACAACAACACCGGGACCCGCCTCCGACCCGCCTTCGCGCTCGGCGTCGGGACCACCATCGCGGCCGGCAAGGGCTACCAGCTCCGGTGGGAGATCCGCGACAACATCGTGGGCATCCAGGCGGTCACCGCCCCCATCGCCGGGCGCGGCGAGGTGCCGCCCCACGAGACCGTGTACAAGCACATCTTCAGCCTGAACGTCGGGCTCGACGTGATCCTCGAGCGCCAGCGCGGGAGACGCTACTGACCGGCGGCCGGATCCGCGGCGCGGTCCTGGCGGGTGGCGGGGCGACCCGGTTCGGGGGACGGCCCAAGGGCCTGGAGACGATCGGCGGCGCCCGGATTCTCGACCGGCTGGTGGACACGCTCACCGAGGCACTGGGCGCCCCGCCGCTGCTGGTAGCCAACGCGCCCGACGCCGGCGCCTGGCGCCCGGGCCTCCGGGTCGTCCCCGACGTCCGGCCCGGGCTCGGGGCACTCGGGGGGATCTACACCGCCGTGGTCGAGGCGCCGGCGCCGGTCGTGTGCGTCGCCTGGGACATGCCGTTCGTGTCGGTGCCGCTCGTCCGGGCGCTCGCCGCGGGTCTCGAGACCCACGACGCCCAGCTGGCCGAGAGCGACGGCCGCCGGGGGGTGGAACCGCTGTGCGCGGCCTACGGTCCAGCTTGCCGCGACGCCATCGCCGCCACCCTCGATGCGGGCGACCTCCGCGCCATCGGCTTCCACCCGCGCATCTCTGTCGGTATCCTCCCTCTGTCCCAGGTCCGGCAGTTCGGCGACCCGGACCTCCTGTTCTTCAACGTCAACACCGCTGACGACCTCGCGCGCGCGGACGGACTGTGGCGTCGACACGCATCTTCTCCATCATCGGGCGGAAGAACGCCGGAAAGACCACGCTGACCGTGGCGCTCGCGAGCGAGCTCGCGCGGCGCGGACGGCGGGTCATGACCATCAAGCACAGCCACCATCCGGCCGACGTGGACCGGCCCGGCTCCGACAGCTGGCGCCACTTCCACGAGGGCCGAGCGGAGCGGTCGCTGATCGCGGCGCCCGACCTCCGGGTGCTGTTCGAGCGCTCGCCCGACGACTACGACCCCATCGCCCTCGCGCGCCGCTACCTCTCGGACGCCGACATCGTCCTCGCGGAGGGCTACAAGCGGGCGCCGATCCCCAAGATCGAAGTCTACCGGCCGTCGGTGGCGCCGACGCCGATCTTCGACGCCGCCGCGCCCGACGCCTCGCTCTGGAGCGCCATCGTCACCGATGACCTCGACTTCGAGTCGACCTGCAAGGTGATCCGCTTCCAGGACACGATGTGGCTGCAGCTCCTGGCCTCCCTGATCCTCGAGAACGCCCTGGCGATCGACGAATGAGCGCGCCGCTCTCGGCCGCCGAGGCCGCGCGGCGCATCCTGGACGACATCCGCCGGCAGCCCGCCCTCCGGGTTCCGCTCGACGACGCGCTGGACAGCGTGCTCGCCGAGGACGTCGTGAGCCCGCTCGACATTCCCCCGTGGACCAATTCGGCGATGGACGGCTACGCCGCGCGCGGCGACGACGTCCGCGGTGCCTCGGCCGAGCGGCCCGTGCGGCTCCGGGTCGTCGAGCAGCTCCCGGCGGGCGCGTTTCCGACCCGCCGCCTGCAGCCGGGCGAGAGCGCGCGCATCTTCACGGGCGCGCCGCTCCCCGACGGGGCCGATACCGTGATCCGCCAGGAGGACACCGACGAGGGCGTGGAGACGGTGACGATCGTGCGCGACCGCGATGTCGGGGTCAACATCCGGCGCACCGGGGAGGACATCCGCCGCGGAACGACGGTGCTCACCGCGGGCATCGCGCTCGGGCCGGCAGCGCTCGGCGTGCTCGCCTCGCTCGCCGTGGCCCAACCGCTCGTCTACCGGCGCCCGCGGGTCGCGATTCTGGGCAGCGGCGACGAGATCGTGGACGTGGACCAGCCCGAGGAGATCCTCAGCGGCCGGCGGACCGCCAGCAGCAACACCCACACGCTCGTGGCGCTGGTCCGCCAGGCCGGCGGCGAGTCGGTGAACCTCGGCATCGCGCGCGATACTCCCGAGAGCCTGCGCGAGCACTTCCTGCGCGCCCGCGAGTGCGATCTGCTCGTCACCACCGCCGGCATCAGCGTGGGCGAGCACGACTACGTCCGCGCCGTGCTCGACGAGCTGGGAGCCCGGCAGCGGTTCTGGAAGCTGCGGATGCGGCCGGGCGCGCCGGTGGGATTCGGACTGCTGGGCGAGGTGCCCTGGATCGGCCTGCCGGGCAATCCGGTGAGCACGATGGTGACCTTCGAGCTCTTCGTCCGTCCGGCGATCCGGAAGATGTGCGGGCATCCCCTGCCCTTCCGCCGCGCGGTGCCGGTGCGGCTGGCCGAACCGGTGTCGGTGAAGCCGAGGCTCCAGCACTTCCTGCGCGGCATCGTGAGCGAGGCCGCCACGGGACCGGAGGCCCGGCTCACCGGACCGCAGGGCTCGGGCATCCTCACCTCCATGGTGCTCGCGAACGCGCTCCTCGTCCTCCCGGAAGGCCAGTTCGATACGCCGGCCGGCGACGTGGTGCAGGCGATCCGGCTCGACGACCCGGTGCATCAGCTCGAGCCGGGCTTCTAACCGGACTCTCGCGCCCGCTCAGGAGGGGAGTTCCAGCGTCATCCGCCAGATGTCGCTCTCGCGCTCCGCGAGCGTGAAGTAGAACCGCCGGCCGTCCACCGCGAACTCCGCGCGCGGGGACGGCCGGGCCGCGTCGTCGAAGCGCACCAGCAGGCGGGGCTCGCCTCCCTCGGCCGAGATGGACCAGAGGCTGGCGTGGCCCTCCGCGTCCAGCGCCTTGTAGTACAGTGTGCGCCCGTCGGCGGCCCACTGCGCGAGCAACGGGACGGGACTTGACGCGGGATCCCGGCTCTCCACCAGGAGCCGCGGCGTGCCTCCCTCCGGCGCGATCAGCCACAGCCCGCGGTTGCGCAGGTACACGATCGCCCGCCCGTCGGGCGACCAGCGGGCGTCCTGCCCGCCGTCGGTCGTGAGCCGGCGCGGCCCACTCCAGCGGTCGCCCGCCTCCCGCTCCACCACGTAGAGCTCGAATCGGCCGGTCCGGTCGGAGTGGTAGACCAGGCGCCGCCCGTCGGGCGACCAGTCCGGGAATCGCTGGTTGCCCGAGTCGGCCACTACCGGGGTGGGCGCGCCGGCGACGGCGGGAATCACGAACAGGCGCCGGTGTCCGCCGCGGAAGCTGTAGTACGCGAGCTCGCGGCCGTCCGGCGACCACGAGGGCATGAAGTCGTCCGCGGAGTCCGCGGTGAGCAGCTCCGGCTCGCCGCCGGTGCGCGGCATCAGGTAGATGGCCTGGTGGCCGCCGCGGTCCGAGTCGAAGGCCAGCCACCGGCCGTCCGGGGACACCGCCATGCCTTCGATCGACTGGTGGCCCGACGTGAGCGGCTCGGCCGCCGCCGCCGAAACCGGCGCGGCCCCGGCCGCCGGCACCGGCAGGGTGGCGACGTTCGCGTACTCGGTGAAGTCGGCGTAGGCGAGCTCGCGGCCGTCGCGCGAGAGGTCGATCGTGTGGAGCTGCAAGCCGGTGGTGAGCCGCGCGGGCGCCCCGACCGGCTTGCCCGACCGATCGATCCCAACGCGATAGACATCACGGCTGCCGTCCCGGTTGGAGACGAACAGCAGGCTGCGGCCGTCGGGCAGCCAGACCGGGCTGGTATTGAGGGACGCGGCATCGGTGAGGGGCTCGGGCCTGCCGCCGGACGCGGAGACGGTCCAGATCGCACTCGGGGCAATGTTGCCGATGGCGTTGGGCGCGTAGACGAAGGCCGCGTTGCCGAGCACGTAGGCGATGCGCGAGCCGTCCGGCGACCAGGCGAACGAGTGCGGCTGCTCCACCTCCGCGATCGTCGTCGCCGGCCCGCCTGCGGCGTCGCGCACCTCGATCCGCCGGCCGGAGGCGTAGACGATCTTCCGGCCGTCGGGCGACCAGGCGAGGTAGCCGGGGCCCTCGTCGCTGATCTCGCCCTCGCCGTTGACGCCGGAGCTGTCGTCGGGCGGCGCGACGAGCAGCCGCGCGGGACCGCCGAGCGCGGGAACGACGTAGATCGCCCGCCCGGCCTCGAAGCTCAGACGCGAGCCGTCGGGGGACCACCGGGGCCAGTGCTGGTCACCGGGCGTGGTATCGGCCACCGTGATGGTGCGGCCGCCGGCGATCTGCCGCACGTAGATCCGGAGCCGCCCGCCGGGCCCCGACGCGTAGGCGACGAACCTGCCGTCGGGCGAGAGTGTGGGGTGGATCTCCAGTCCCGGCTGCCCGGTGACGCGGGTGATACGGCCCGCGTGGAGGGCAGGTGGCGCGCGAGGGCGCAGGAGCGCGCCGGCGCCGACGAGTACGATCGCGGCACACCCGGCCAGTACCCACCGGCGCATGGACCGTCGCGGCGCGGAAGGCGGTGCGGGGAGCGCGATCGTGTCGGGTGGGGACGAGGGCACGGAAGGCGGAGGCGCGGCCACGGACGCGGGCGTCGAATCCGGCGCGGCCCGCGCGACCTCTGCCGGCGCCGGGGGCTGAGCCGGCAGGGGCTCCGCGATCGGCTCGGGCGGCGCAATGACCGCCGGACGCTCGGCGGGGGAGTCGGCCATCTGCGTCCGGATGCGCTCGGCCAGCGCCACGACCTCGTGATCGGGCGGCGCCTCCAGCTCCTGCTGCAGCAGCACCTCGTAGACCCGGGCATGCTGGAGCGCGGCGGTCCGGTCGCCGGAGGCCGCGAGCGCCTCCATCAGCCCGATGGCCACGCGGGCGTTGAGCGGATCCTGCGCCGCCAGCCGGCGCCACCACTCGGCGCAGTCCAGCCGGTCGCCGCGCTCGGCGGCCCGGCGCGCCAGCCGCTCCAGCGCGAGGGCGTGGTCCCGGGCGAGCCCGGCCCGCTCCTCCTCGAGCCAGCGCTCGAATTCCGCGGCCTCGGACAGGTGGAAGCCGTCGAGAAAGGGCCCGGCGTACTCCGTCGTGGCCCGCTCCAATTGGCCGGCCTTCAGGGCCGCCGTGAACACGCCGACGTCACTCGCGACCAGGTCGGGATTGAGCCGGACGTCGCGGGTTCCCAGGAAGACCTCGTCGGCGCCCATCTCCTGGCGGAGCGCGTACAGGGCCTGGTTCAGTCCCTTCCGCGCGCGCTCTTCGTCGGTCTCCGCCCAGAGCATGCCGATCAGCCGGTCGCGGGTCATGCCCTGCTCGCCCGAGGCAGCCAGCAGCGCGAGCAGCCCCAGGCGGCGCGGCTGGGAGGCCGCGCCGCTCAAGCGCTGGCCGTCGCGCTCGAGGAATAACCTGCCAAACGTGTTGAGACGTAACAGGTTGGGCTCGGTGATTCTGAGGTGACCGGTGGGAGCGATCTTGCAGTCAAACGTATGATCGGGGTAGTGTGTCCACAAGACGGGAGCGGGCACCATGCGGCCAGAAACCGAGCAGATCGTTCGCGACAGCTGGGCCCAGTTCGAGCCGGTCGCCGTTGAGTCGGCGGCGTTCTTCTACGCCAAGCTGTTCGAGCTCGACCCCGACGCGGAGCGCCTCTTCGCCACCACCGACATGGTGGCCCAGGGCCACAAGGTCATGCGAATGTTCGCCGAGATCGTGCACAACCTCGACCGGCCGGAGACGTTGGTCGCCGAGGTGGCGGACCTCGGCCGCCGGCACGTCGGCTACGGCGTGCAAGACCACCAGTACGACTCGGTGGGCATCGCCCTCCTGTGGACCCTCGAGCGCGGGCTGGGACCGGCCTTCACGGACGAGGTTCGGAACGCCTGGACCGAGGCCTACCTCCTGCTCTCCACGGTCGCGCGGCGCGCCACCGCCCGCGCCTCCCACCCGCGCGGCCACCAGGCGATCCCGTAACCCCCTACATGACAGTAAGATGCCAATGTTGAGATTACAGTGATTTCAGCGTGACTCCGCCCGGTAGACTTGTTCCCGTCAACCACCACCGGAGAAGGAGTCACGCCATGAAGACCACGACCACGCTTGGCCTGAGCACGCTGATCGTCTTGACCCTGACCGCGTTCACGGCCGAAGCCAGACCGACGGTTCCGCCTCCTGTCCTCGAGTACTCATCCTTCCTCGCCGAGCTGCACGGCGACCTGCATGCCAGCCCGCGCGGCACGGCCAGGTTCGGCGCGATCCGGACTGCCACGGGCGCGACGATGTTCACGCTGTCCCTGGGGGGCGATGGGGCCGCGGGATCGGTGCTCTTCACGCGGACCAATGGCGGGTGGCTGACGCCCGGGACCTACGCCGTGTCCGGCCGGGATGACGGCTCGGACGAGCTGCGGGCGCTCGTCATGACCGGCTCCGCTACCCGGCCGACCGGTGTGTTCCGGGGCCAGTCCGGCCGCCTGATCATCACCTCGGCCACCGACAGCATGATCCGCGGCCGGTTCGAGGTGGAGGCCAGGGGATTCCTCGCCGCGGATCCGACGGACGAGACCCGGCCGATGAAGGCCACCGGCATGTTCACCGCCACCCGCCAGTAGCCCGCGGCCCCAGGAGGAATGTCCCATGACCGGTGAGCAGATCAGGCTGGTCCGGGTCACCTGGCTGCAGGCGGCCCCGATGGCCCAGACGGTGGCGCGGTTCTTCTACGAGCGCCTGTTCGAGCTGGATCCGGAGGTCCGGCGGCTGTTCGGCTGCACCGACATGGTGCCCCAGCGCCGGGAGCTGCTCGTGCGCCTGACCGTGTGCGTGGGCGCCCTGGACCACGTGGACACCGTCCGGTCCCCGCTCGAGGGACTGGCGCGACGGAACGCGCAATACGGTGCGCAGGACCGCCATTACGCCCTGGCCGTGTCCGCCCTCCTGTGGACCCTCGAGCAGGTGCTGGGCGAGGCGTACACGCCGGAGGTGCACGAGGCGTGGTCGGCGGCCTGCCGAGCCCTGACGGCCATCATGCGCGAGGCGGCGGCCGCCGAGGCGCTCGCCGCGTGAGGGGGTGCGGCTGATTGATTCCGGCGGCGCGCCCCGCTAAATTCCGACCTTCGAGAAGGGGAGTAGCTCATCCGCCATGAGGCGGACGACTGGATCGTCAAGACTGTCCGACGCGTTCGGGCACGGTCCAGCCGGGGTCGAGGGAGACATGATCTCCCCGCATCAGAGCGAGACCTTCGTCCACGCGAAAGCGGAGCGGACGGGGTCTCGCTCTTTTTTCATAAGACCCCACACACCAGCAAGGTGATTTCGAGGAACGCATGAACAACATCAAGACCATGGTCCTGATGGCCGGCCTCCTGGGCCTGTTCCTGCTCGCCGGCCAGCTGCTCGGCGGGTCGCAGGGTCTCGTGCTCGCGCTGATCGTGGGCAGCGCGTTCAACTTCATCATGTACTTCTTCTCGGATAAGATCGTGCTCCGGATGTACGGCGCGCAGGTCGTCTCCGAGGAACAGGCCCCCGAGCTGTTCCGGATGGTGGACCGCCTGCGCCAGCGGGCGGGCCTGCCCATGCCGGTGATCGCCGTGGCGCCGCACGAGCAGCCCAACGCCTTCGCGACCGGCCGGAGCCCCGACCACGCCGTCGTGGCCGTGACGACGGGCATCCTCAAGTACATGCCGCAGGACGAGCTCGAGGGCGTCATCGCCCACGAGCTGGCCCACGTCAAGAACCGCGACATGCTGATCACCACCCTCGCCGCCGGCGTGGCCGGGGCGATCAGCAACCTGCCCTACCTGCTGCTGTTCGGCGGCGGCCGGGGCGATGACGACGGCCACCCGATCGCGCAGATCGCGCTGCTGATGCTGGCGCCGATCGGCGCCATGCTGATCCAGTTCGCCGTCTCGCGGCAGCGGGAGTACGAGGCGGACCGCGTCGGCGCCGAGATCCTCGGCCGCCCGATGCCGCTGGCCAACGCGCTGCGCCGACTGGACGCGATGGCGCACCAGATCCCGATGCAGGTGGCCCCCGCCGCCGCGCCGCTGGCACAGGTGAATCCGCTCGCGGCCCAGGGCGGCGTGGCCGGACTGTTCAGCACGCATCCGCCGACGGCAGAGCGCGTCGCCCGGCTGGAGGCGATGACGGTGGCGGCGGGCCGCTAGGTGGGACAGCACGGCCTGGCCGTCTGGCTGGGATTCACGGGGATCGTCGTCGTCCTCCTGGTCCTCGACCTGGGGGTGCTCAACCGGCGGTCCCACGTGCTGTCGGTCAAGGAGGCGATGAGCTGGAGTTTCGGGCTCATCGCCTTCGCGCTCGTCTTCGGGTTGTTCCTCTGGTGGCGGGAGGGCTCCCAGCACGCGCTGGAGTACTACACCGGCTACCTCATCGAGCTCTCGCTCAGCGTCGACAACCTCTTCGTCTTCATCCTCATCTTCAACTACTTCGGCGTGCCCTCCGAGGCCCAGCCGAAGGTTCTCAAGTGGGGTATCCTCGGCGCCATCGTGATGCGGTTCATCATGATCGCGGTGGGCGCCCTGCTGCTGCAGCGGTTCGAGTGGATCATCTACGTCTTTGGCGGGATCCTGATCCTGACCGGACTCCGGATGCTGCTGCAGAAGGACGAGCGGATCGAGCCGGAAAAGAACCCGATCGTGCGGCTCGCGCGGCGGCTGCTGCCGTTCAGCGACAGCTACGACGGCGCCCACTTCACCTCCCGCACCGGTACCGGCCGGGTGCTGGCCACACCGCTCGTGCTGGTGCTGCTGGTGGTGGAGTGGTCGGACCTCGTCTTTGCCATCGACAGCATCCCCGCCATCTTCGCGATCACGCGCGATCCATTCCTGGTCTACAGCTCCAACGTGTTCGCCATCCTGGGGCTGCGCGCGCTGTTCTTCGTGCTGGCGGGGATGCTGGACCGGTTCGTCTACCTGAAGCCGGGCGTGGCGCTGATCCTGGTATTCGTCGGCGGGAAGATGGCGGTGAGCGCCTGGCTGCACGTGCCGACGCTGGCGAGCCTGGCGGTCGTGGTCGTCATGCTCGGGGGCGCGGTAGGGCTGTCGCTCTGGCGGAGCGGACAGGAGGCGCGGCAGGCCGCCTAGCGGCCTGCCGGTACCACGTCGATGCCGCCGGCCATCGGCCCCACGTCGACCGTGGCAACCGTCGCCAGCGCGCGCAGGTCGATCACCTCGACGGTCCCGGGCTCCGACCCGATCCCCTCGACGGAGACGAAGGCGTAGCGGTCGTCCGGCGTAATCGCGACGCCGTGGACCACCTTCCGTTTCGTCGGCAGCCGCTTGAGCTCCTTACCCGTGGCCGCGTCGAACACCGAGACCGACTGGCCGCGCTTGTTGGTGGCCACCAGCAGCCGGCCGTCGTGGGTGACGGCGAGGTTGTAGACGCCCTCGCCCGCCGGAAATCGGCGGGTGAGCGTCCAGTGCTCGGCGTCGATCTCCGCGATGTCGCCGGCCTTGTTGCACGCCACGAAGACCCGCCGGCCGTCCGGCGTCGGCTGGGCCCAGGTGGGCGAGCACGACACGTTCCCGGGCTTGGGCGCCGAGCCGTGCGCCGACGCCGTCATCAGGCCGTCCATCCCGTGCTCCTCGCCCTTGCGAAGCAGAAAGGTCCGGGACACTGCCAGGCGCCGGGTATCGATCTCCACAAGCTCGTCGTCCATCATGCAGGCCGAGTAGTGCTTGGTGCCCTGGGCATTGAGCCGGGAGCCGTGCGGCATCACGCAGGTGGGGATCCGGGTCACCTCGAGCATTTCGTCGGTCGCCACGACCGACACCGAGGACGGCACCATGTCCCCGTGCAGGTTGAAGTTCACGACGTAGGCCAGGTAGCCGTCGGGGGAGACCTGGAGCGTGGCGGGAAAGAGGCCGAGCTCGACCCGCCCCTCGAGCCGGTCGTCCCGGGTCGAGTACTTCCAGAGCGAGCCGAAGGGTGTGCCGTGGCCGGTCGAGACGAACAGGTGATCGCCGTCCGGCGCCAGCGCGACGCCGTGCGGTCCGTCGGGATCGGTCGGCAGAATCCCGACGGTGTGCGTCCGCTCGACCACCAGTCCGGCCGGCCCGAAGCGGACCAGCTGCAGCTTGTCCACCGCCTCGGAGGCCACCCACGCGTAATAGTCGCGCGCGGGCGGCTCCTGCGCGCGCGCGGGCACGGCCATGGCGGCCAGCCCCGCCCAGAGCGCGAGCCCGCGCCTCACGGGACGGGCGGCGCGAGATCCTCCCGCCGCGGCTCCAGGCGCACGATGAAGAGCCCGTTGTTGAAGTCGTTCACGTAGGCCAGGTTGTTCTTCACGACCACGCCCCAGGTCATCGGCGAGTTGGGCAGGAAGCCCTGGGGGTCGGTCGGGTTGAGCTGCGCCATGATCCGGCCCTGCGATCGCAGGTTGCCGCGCAGCTCGCCGGAGACGTCGAAGGCCATGAAGCCCGCGTTGTAGGCGCCCATGTAGAGCGTATCCCCCGCCACCCAGACGTTGTGAACCCCGCCGTATTCGGGCTCGTACCAGGCGACCTCCTTCGGCCTGGTCAGGTCGCTGACGTCGATCACGTGCAGCCGGCCGTAGGCCCGCGAAGGCTGCCCCTTGAACAGGGCCTCGCCCGCGTCCACGCCGAAGACCTCATCGGCGACGAAGACGTAGTCCCGGTAGCGCCAGGCGGTGTGGGTGCCGCGGATGAAGCCCGGTCCGCCGACCTCCGAGACCTGCCGGTAGAGCGAGTCGAGGTCGTACTTGAACTGGCTCACGAACTGCGGGTTCGACGGGCTCCCGCCCTTCACGCCGTTCCCGACGTCGAGGATGACCATGCCGTCGTGCCACCAGCTCGCGTACACGAGCCCGTTCTGCACGTCGATGTCGTGGAGACTGCGTCCGAAGTCCGCGCGCGGCGTCTTCCACCGGGCCACTTCCTTCGGATGGACGGGATCGCTGATGTCCACGATGTGGAGCGCACCCGTCCCGTCGTTCGTCAGATAGACGTGGGTGCCGTACTTGGGCTGGGTGGCGATGAAAGCGGAGTGGACCCCCGCGGTCACGCCGTCGGTGAACTCGGCGACGGGCTTGGGATGCAGGGGATCGTCGAGCGTGCAGATCACGATGCCGTTCTTGCGGTCGGCCGCTCCCTCGCGGGTGAACACCAGGACCTTGCCGGCCGGGTCGGTCATGATGTCGTTGATCACCCGCGTATTGGCCTGGACCGAGTCGACGACGCGGGGGCTCGCCGGATCGCTCACGTCGATGGTGTAGAGCCGGTCGCCGCCCAGGTGTGTGCCGAGGTACGCGACCTTGCCGTTCGGGTGCACCCACACTTCGGCGGTCGGGAACGCCTTCCGGACCACCGAGCCGACGACGGTAGTGGGCCGGCGCACCTCGCGCCGCGTGACGGTGACCGACGCGGTGGCGGAGCGGCCGGCGAGGGATGCAGTGACCGTGTAGATGCCCGGTTCGTAGGGCACGAAGGCACCGTCGGCATCGACGTGGCCTTCGCCCGGGCCGAACGACCAGCTGGGCGTGAGGCCGGAGACGGCGCGCTCGGCGGCGTCGTGCGCGGTGGCCGTGAACCTGACGACGTCGCCCTGGCGCACCTTGACGGCAGCCGGCTCGATCGTGAGGGAGGTCGGAGCCGCTCCGACCACCTCGACCGGCACCTCGGCGCGCACGCCTCCCGCGCTCGCGCGAATCGTGGCTCGCCCCGGCCCACGGGCCTCGAGCATGCCATCCCGACCCACCCGCGCCACCGCCGGTGCCGAGCTGGTCCAGGTGACCGCGTCGCCCCGCGCGTCGCCCTCCGCGCTGAGCGACCGGGCCGTCAGCTGCACCCGCTGGCGCGGGACGAGCCGCGCCGGAATTGGATCGATTTGCACCTGCCGCGCCGGGCCCGGAACCACGCGAAGCGACAGCTTCTCGAGGTAGGGCTTGGTGCCCGGCACGATCGCGGTCGCGAGCATCGGCACGTCGCCCACCGAGCCGGCGCGGGCCCACCCGTCGTCCCCGATGGCGGCCTGGGCCGGACCGAAGGTGTGGAAGACGATCTTCGCGTCGGGAATCGGCCGGCCCGCCGCATCGAGCGCGCGGCCCTCCAGCCGAACCGAATCGCCGACGGCGACGCTGATGTTGGGCGTGCCCAGGACGATGCGTGTGACCGGCGTTGGCGCGGCCGACGCCGAGTCCTGCGCGGCCGCAGGGTGAGCCAGGAGCAGCGCCGCGGGGACGGCGAGAGCGAGGGCACGTACGACGGTCATGGATGCCTCTTCGGGAGGGCTGAGATGGAGGGCAAGATACCCCGCGGTGCTCCGTTGTCGAGATCGGAGCATTCGCTCGCAGCATCCCGGCGGGGGCACCCTGAGTGGTGCTAATGGGGCACAGCCCGACGCCTGCTGCCTTCTCCGCTCAGTGCGACGTGGGTCCGGCTCGAGGCCGCGATGCTCTCGGCGCCCGGTCGCCTCGCAGCGCCCGCAGCTTGTCCGCCGCCCCCGGCAGCCCCGGATCGAGCCGCACCGCCGCCTCGTAGGCCCTGATCGCCCCCACCGTGTCGCCCGCCGCGGCCAGCGCTTCCCCCTGGCTGTCGTGCGCGTTGGCCGAGCCGGGATGCGACTCTGCGTTGAGCGTGAGAACGGCGACGGCGTCGGCCGTGCGGCGCTCCTGCAGCAGGGCGTAGCCCAGCGTGTTGAGCGGGTCCTCGCTGCTCGCGTAGCGATGACGCGGGTCGGCGCGATACGCGCGGTAGGCCGAGTCCATCGCGGGGTGCCCGCCCCGGTCGAGCGCGGCGCGCAGCCGGTCGGTGAGCGCGGGCTCGGGTGACCAGGCGAGCGCCGCCTCGAGCGCCGGATCGCGGTTCCGGCGATAGTCCTCGAACGTGAGGTCGGTCGCGACTTCCGGCGGCGTCCACTCCCGGGTATCGCGCGGATCCGAGAGCTGCCAGTACAACGTCGACACCCGCACGGTGACACCGCTGTTGGCCAGCCGGATCCGGTAGGAGTCGCCGTAGGCGTTGCCGCGGGAGGCCGTCGGCTCGCCGACGAAGATCGCGCCGGTCCAATGCTCGAGCTCGCTTACCAGAAACTGCGCCGCGGAAAAGGTACGGCGGCCGATGAGGACGAACAGGTGTCCGCGGGCGCTCAGGGATTCGGCCCGGATGAGGCCGAGCACGAGCGGCCGATTGAGGTCGCCGTTGCCGCCCCCGTTGAGGCGCAGATCGAGCACCAGCCGGTCGACCGCGTGTGCGCGCGCGAACGCGAACAGGCTGTCCGCGAACCGGGCAACCGTCTGCTCCGGCTTGTCGCCGACCTCGTTGAACTGGACGTAGAGCGCGCGCTGGGCCGCCAGGTGCTCGAACCAGAACTTATTGCCGGGTTGCCGCAGCCAGAGCGGCCAACCCTCCGGTGCGCCACGCGCGTCGACCCACCCCGCCGGCACCTCCCAGCTTCTATCCGTATCGCGCGCCATGAGCGAGGTGAGACCGGCGGGCTGGAGCACAACGTCCTCCCGCCTGCCGCCGCGCTCGAGCACCAGCGGCACGTCCCCGAGATCGTCGATGAAGCCGAGACCGTGCAGTACCTCCGGCATCACCAGGAGGAACGGGGCGGCGAACCGGGCGCCCATCTCGTTGTCGCACCCGATCAGCGGCCGCACCGCCGCCACGGCCGCCTCGGCGGTGGCGTGGCCGAGTCGCAGCACCCGGGCGCCGATCAGTCCGGCATGAGCCGAGTCGGCGGCGCGTACGTAGAGCCCGTCGGCAAACAGGTAGAGCCGGACGGGCAGTGCGTGGAAGCCGATGGCGGAGTCCCGGGCGGGGGCGACGTTGGTGTGCCCGTCACCCACGCGCGCGGCCAGCCGGGCGAGCTCGAGAATGACCTCGTGGCGGCGAAGCGTGGGGATGCGCGCGTCGAGCCGTCGGACAGCCCGGGTGAACTCCGCGCGCGTCATGGTGTGGAAGAGATTCCGGTGGCGCAGCGGCATCTCGGCCGCGAGGTAGCGCAGGTCCGCGCGCCAGCGCGCCGCTTCGGCCGCGCTGAGCGGCGGGGGCCGGTGCGGCGGTTGCTGGGCTGCAGCAGGAAGGATGACCAGGGCGAGAGCGGAGAGCAACGAGAGCAGGCGGATCGTGGCTACTCCGGCGATGCGGATCGCGGGCAAGGTCCCTCCCTGCGCTGATGACGGATTCACTCCGGATGCTGCGACCCCGGTTGGACCTCCCGTCCACGGAAAGGGTTGCACGCGGGCACGCGCCGCCCATCTTCCGGCATGCCTGGAACCTCACTGCTTGCCCGCCTGGGCCTAGACCGCCCCGAGTTGCGCGCGTGGGCCATGTACGACTGGGCCGCCTCGGCCATGCAGACCACCGTCATGGTCGCGGTCTTTCCCATCTACTTCGTCAAGGTCGCCGGCGCGGGACTCGCCGAGAGCGGGGCCACCCAGCGACTGGCGACCGTGAACACGATCGCGCTCGTGCTCATCGCCCTCGCCTCGCCGGTGCTCGGGGCCGTCTCGGACTACGGCGGCAACAAGAAGCGGTTCATCGCCGCGTTCATGGCGGTCGGTACCGCCGCGGTGGCCGGCCTCTTCTTCGTCCACACGGGCGATCTCACCCTGGCCAGCTGGCTCTTCGTGCTGGCGCTCGTCGGCGTGGCGGGGAGCTTCGTGTTCTACGAGGCGCTGCTGCCGCATCTGGCCCGCGGCGGCGAGATCGACCGCATCTCCACCGCGGGGTACGCCCTCGGGTACGTGGGCGGTGGGATCCTGCTGGCGCTCAATCTGGC